>NZ_JADBSA010000034.1:0-40141 GCF_020246945.1 Microcystis sp. M113S1
GGTGTAGGGTGTAGGGTGTAGGGTTTTACCGATTTTCAGGTGGTCAATTACCTAATTTTCAGGGAAAAAGTCCCGGAATTTTCCCCCCGATCACTCCCATGCCAGGCACTTTTGGATTTCAAAAAGGTCTAAAAGTCTTATCCAACAAGGTTTTTAGATTTATTCAGCAAGCCCTAAATAGCAACCAATAATTTCCCTTGTCTTTCTATCAATTAACTGCCAAATCTAAACCTTTATCGTCTTAGAAAAAACCAAAGACCACATCTCATCACATTCTATGATTAATTTGCCTTTAGGTTTGTCTGTAACCTTTACTTGACGGGGAACAGCCGCCAGTTTATTGTTGACATACTTTTGTAACCATGACCAACTTACCCCTGTTACTCTCGCAATTCCTCGCAAAGAAATTCGTTCGAGCAAGAGTTTATCAATTAATTGTTTGGTTTCGTCACAGACAGTTTTATTAGTGGGATTGATCACAAACGGTTGACCACATTCTTTACATTGACGTTTGGGTTTTCCATTATGAATAGAACCATTTTTGATAGTATGGTGAGAACCACAACGCTTGACAGGGGAATAGAGGTGAAGGGGGTATTTTGTTCGGTGCTAGACTGATATTTGAGTAAGCCAGACAGGAGCCAGAAAAAGATATTTATCAGAAAAGTCATGATCAAGCTAGAGGTTTAAAGACTGATCGGGTTCCAATTATTTTTATTAATAAATATTTAACACAATTCATACCAGGTAAGCAAGAGGGCTACGGCACTACTACCGAATCATTACCTATCTCCCCTTGCCCCCCGACATCGGTAGGGCTGTTTCATCCGAAAAATAGGGCAGTTTTGAGGCTACCCTAACCAGAAAATTAATCGCCAAAATGGGAGATAATCGCATCGGCAAATTCGGAACATTTCAGGGGAGGATTAACGGGGGGTTCCATCAGACGCGCTAAATCGTAGGTAACTTGTCGATTAGCGATTGCCGCTGCGATGCCTTTTTTAATCAAATCGGCCGCTTCTTGCCATCCCATGTATTCCAACATCATTACCCCAGAAAGAATCACCGAACCGGGGTTAATTCGGTCTAAACCGGCGTGTTTAGGGGCTGTTCCGTGGGTTGCCTCAAAAATAGCGCAAGTATCGCCAATATTCGCCCCAGGTCCCATACCCAAACCACCGACGATCGCCGCTGCCGCATCGGAGAGATAATCACCATTCAGGTTCATGGTAGCGAGGATCGAGTATTCATCGGGACGGGTTTGGATCTGTTGGAAGATACTATCGGCAATGCGATCGTTGACCATAATTTTATCTTGCCACTGTCCCTTGCCGTGGGTTTCCCAGATAGCATCGAGAACAATGGTCACTTCTTGGCAGATTTTGGCTTTTTTCTCGTCTGTAAGGGCATCATAACCCGGTTCCACCCTGCGGGCGTTATCTTCGATGCTCAGATCGGGGTTTTTCTCCTTATTGCTCAGTATCCATGACTCCATCTCAGTAACGCACACATCCCGGAATTCACTTTTAGCTAATTCATAACCCCAATCCCGAAACGCCCCTTCGGTATATTTCATAATGTTACCCTTGTGGACGAGAGTAACTTGATTTTTCGGTTTGGGTAAAGTCAGCGCTCGTTCGATCGCCCTGCGGACTAATCTTTGGGAACCTGTCTTACTAATCGGTTTGATCCCGATACCCGCGTCGAGGGGAATTTGTTTTTTACCATGTTCGGGAGTGGCGGGAATTAGTTCCGTGTTGAGATAATTAATCAGTTTATCGGCGATTTCCGTGCCTTGTTTCCATTCGATGCCGAGATAAATATCCTCGGTATTTTCCCGATAGACGATGACATCGAGCTTTTCCGGGGTTTTATGGGGGGAAGGGGTTCCCGCATAGTAACGACAGGGACGAACACAGGCATAGAGGTCAAAAATTTGCCGCAAAGCCACATTCAGGGAACGAATGCCGCCACCGATCGGAGTGGTCAAGGGACCCTTGATGGCAATACCATATTCTTTAATCGCTGTCAATGTATCTTGGGGTAGATATTGATAGGTCCCGTAGATTTCGCAAGCTTCATCGCCAGCATAGACTTTAAACCAATGGATTTTCCTTTGACCACCGTAGGCTGTGGCGATCGCTGCATCGATAACTTTTTCGGTTGCGGGCCAGATATCGACTCCCGTACCGTCACCACGAATGAAGGGAATGATGGGATCGTCGGGAACTAGAGGTTTTCCGTCAGAAAAAGTAATTGTCGAGCCTGTTGTCGGTGGGGTGATTTTTTCGTAGCTCACAGTCATGGACTTCCAGAAACAGTGTTTATCTATACGTTGGGAGTCTAGCGCCGTCAATATCTATACTCAGGGATTTTGGGTAATTTCTTAAAGATTCCTTTGCTGGCATCTCCGTCAAAACAACCTAGAGGAAATCTATTTATAGCTGAACTTAGCCCATTGTCAAGCTCGTGCCGTCGTTGTTGAAGGCCAAGTTACCCCAATTACTCAAAATTTTATGAAGCATTTGCGTAAACACCTAACTTGATAGATGACAATGGCTCTATCCCGTTCTAGCTGTCAATAATTATGCAAAGTCTTTTTCAACGTTCCCTAACTCAGACCAATTCTGGGGAAGAAGATACCCGTAGTCGTATTCTACAGGCCGCTTTACGTTTATTTGCCGCTAAGGGTTATGAAGGAACCACGACCAAAGACCTAGCAGGAAAGGCAAATGTGGCAGAAGGAACTTTATTTCGTTATTTTCCCAACAAAAAGGCGATTTTAATTGAAGTGGCCACTAGGGGATGGGTGGATATTCTCACCGACTTGCTGACGGAATTGAGCGAAATGGGCAGTTATAAAGCGGTAGCGCAGGTGATGCGACGTAGGGTGTTGAGAATGCGAGAAAATAGCGATTTATTGCGAGTTTGTTTTATAGAGGCGCAATTTCACCCGGAATTAAAAGACCGAATTCAATCGGAGGTAATTGCTAAAATGACCGATGTGGCCGAGGCTTTTTTTCAAACAGCGATCGATCGTGGTATCTATCGTCCCATGAATCCGAAAATTGTGGCCCAAGTTTTTCTAGGAATGTTCGCAATTGCCGGTTTTTCCACTGAAACTATTTTAGATGCCAATGCTTCCCCCCTTGCTTTACAGGAAATGGCCGAAGGTATTGCCGAAATTTTTCTGAATGGAGTGTTAGTTAAGTAGGCCGGCAAAATTAATTTTCTAGTCGAGACTCCGAGACAGCTAATCTAAGGATAGGCGGTTAAAATGCGTTTTAGCTTACTTAAGTAGCTGGTTATAATTAAATTAAAAATGGATTTTAGGTTCGATCCCCCCTGCCCCCCTTGATAAGGGGGGTGCCGATAGGCGGGGGGATCCCCCTTAATAAAGGGGGCATCTGATAATTTTTAACGCCTACTTACTTATGATAAAATGCCTTCAAAGACAGGTCAAGGGAAAACTTGCAATTATTCACCCGATAAAATAACTGATAGCCGAGATGAAACCCTGTTACTGCATTAATCCCGATTGTTCTCAGCCAGATCATCCGAGTAATAATAACTCGAATACTCGTTACTGTCAAAGTTGCGGCTCTCAATTGTTGTTAAATGGTCAATATAGAGTAAGTCGGTTATTGAGTGATACGACTGGTTTTGGGGTTGTTTATGAGGCTTTTGAGGGTTTTACGGCCAAAATCCTCAAGGTATTACAAGAAAAATGGAATAATGAACCGAAAGCAGTGGAATTATTTAAACGGGAATATGACGTTTTATTAGAGTTAAGTCGTCAAAATGTGACCGGTGTTCCTCGAGGGGATGCCTATTTTCAATATTCCACGAGAGAGGGGAAAATATTACACTGTTTAGTCATGGAAAAAGTGGAGGGGATTAATTTAGAACAGTGGCTAAAGCAGTATGATAATTTAAGTCAAAAACGAGCCTTAAAATGGCTGAGAGAAATTACTTTAATTCTCGATAAAATTCATCAACAAAACTGGCTGCATCGTGATATTAAACCCCCTAATATTATGCTGCGGAATAGTGGCGAGTTGGTGTTAATTGATTTTGGCACAGCAAGGGAAGAAACCCAAACCTATCACCAAAAGGTAAAAGGTCAACAAGTAACAGGTATTACCTCTGCCGGATATACACCCAATGAACAACAACATGGCCAAGCGGTGATTCAATCAGATTTTCATGCTTTAGGACGAACTTTTGTGCATTTATTAACCAGAAAACATCCTTTAGAAATTTATGATCCGGTTAATGATGTTTTATCTTGGCGAGAAGAAACGGAAAATATTCACCCATTATTGTTGGATTTTATTGAGGAGTTAATGGGAAAATTGCCCGAGAATAGACCAGCTAATACTAGGGTTATTTTACAGCGTTTGGATGAGATTGAACGGCAGTTAAAGTTACCTCCTACACCAGCACCAAATCCGCAGCCTGTTGTAACTAAAAAACAATCGCCAGTTATTCCTAAGATTAATCCTTCTCCGCCAGTTTCACCTGTAGCTGTACCCAAAAAAACACCAGCACAACCGGTTAAAAATAATAATCTGAGAAACAGAATGATAGCTCTTGGTAGCATTTTGTTATTAGGAATAGGAATAACGCAAGTTTACGGTTATTTTAAATATAAGCAGTTTCCCGCCGGTCTTCAATTATTGATCTCTAATTTTCCTAGTGGTAGTTTTATCGAGAAAACCCTTACTGGTCATTCTGACTCGGTTTTATCAGCAGCATATAGTTCCGATAGCCGCTATTTAGCTAGTGGGAGTGGTGACAATACTATCAAAATTTGGGAGGTGGCAAAGGGAAAAGAATTGCGTACCCTTACTGGTCATTCTAGCGGGGTTTATTCAGTAGTATATAGTCCCGATGGTCGCTATTTAGCTAGTGGGAGTGGTGACAATACTATCAAAATTTGGGAGGTGGCAAAGGAAAAAGAATTGCGTACCCTTACTGGTCATTCTAGCAGGAGTTTGTCAGTGGTATATAGTCCCGATAGTCGCTATTTAGCTAGTGGGAGTATTGACAATACTATCAAAATTTGGGAGGTAGCAACGGGAAAAGAATTGCGTACCCTTACTGGTCATTTTAGCGGGGTTTACTCAGTAGTATATAGTCCGGATGGTCGCTATTTAGCTAGTGCGAGTGCTGACAATACTATCAAAATTTGGGAGGTAGCAACAGGAAAAGAATTGCGTACTCTTACTGGTCATTCTGACTCTGTTTGGTCAGTAGCATACAGTCCTGATGGCCGCTATTTAGCTAGTGGGAATTATGACAATACTATCAAAATTTGGGAGGTAGCAACGGGAAAAGAATTGCGTACCCTTACTGGTCATTCCAACTCGGTTCCATCAGTAGCATATAGTCCCGATGGCCGCTATTTAGCCAGTGGGAGTTGGGACGATACTATCAAAATTTGGGAGGTAGCAACGGGAAGAGAATTGCGTACCCTTACTGGTCATTCTAGCGGGTTTTGGTCAGTGGTATATAGTCCCGATGGCCGCTATTTAGCTAGTGGAAGTGAGGACAAAACTATCAAAATTTGGCGGGTGGGACGGTAAACTTGTGTTTGGGGTGACAGCAATAACTTTTGTCTATCAAAAATGAGCGACACTTGCGGGAAACCCAACTGCACCGATGTCTTTAAAAATGTTGGGTTTTAGCTCAAATTTTTGAATCGAGCAGTTTTCTCCTAAGTATTAAAGCGCTCAACCCAACCGAAAAGCTTGATCTCAGCTACTAGGACGATAACTGCGACTGAAGAAAACTGTAACCACGATCAAATCGGGGAATCATCCTACAGTTGAATTGATTCAGTTCTTCAACAATATCAGGACTATCAAAGTCTTTTGAGTTTCGATTCAAAAAACACGCCTGCTGTGGCTGATAACGTCGTAAATGATGAAGTACCGAGGCATAGACAAGAGCATCTTGTGGCGTTAAATCATATATCGTTTCATAAGATGCTGCTTCGATTAAAATATCAGCAGTAAGTGCCACAATTTCTCCTACCTTGAGGAGGCGTTCTCGATATTTATTAAAACGATGTCGTTCTTCTTCATTGCTTTGCACCATTAAACTAGCAATATCTTGAATACTCTTGATCCGACTTGCATAAGAAGCTGTGCGTGAAAGTTGACGTAACTCAGTATCTAGTAACTGTTGAAGTTCCCGACGACTCTTTGCTTGACGAGTCAGTTTTTCGTGAGGTTCAGCTAGACTATATGCTGGAATAATTAGTTTGGCTTGTCCTGTTTCACAAAGTTGCAGAATCTGCTCACAGCTTAGACACTGCTCTTGCTCAAAGGTTAGCTCTAAAACAAAATTTGTTTCAACATAGATATTCACGCCGCCGCCTCACGCTGAAATTTTCCTCCAGCTAAAGCAGCATACAACCCTGAATCAATCAACCAACGCTGAGAATCATCGAGAGCTTCAGGCGGCTTTTCAGAATAAATAATCTCTCCCAACCAGGAAGCAACAATTAGTTCAAGACTTTGCCTACTAATTTGGTCATTCGTTACCCCTGCTCGTTGAAAATAAGGCTGAAGAATGGGACTGGCATCAATCATATAACTAGGTTCACTCTGCTCCTGAAAAGCCCCAACATTACTCCATAAGTAAAATCTGTCAGGAAAGACCAGCAAAAAATAGGGAGCCTTGGCAAAAGTACCGTGTGCCAGAATATTGCGTCGGAGTTTTGCCGCCCATTCTTGGGATACGTTGGTTTTGCACTTGACCTCAACCACAAGAGCGAGTTGACCATTGCGGTTATTAACTGCTAAATCCCAGCCAGAAGCCATACGATGAACTGATGAAACCATACACAGCACTCCGCGTAAAATTATTGATGAACGATCATACACACTTCTGTCTTTAGGTCAAGTTGCTTTACAAAACTTCAAGCAATTTCTTGGCAAAATTTAACCTTTAATGTCTCTTTTAGGAGGTGATAAGGGATTAAGTGCCTTGATTGGCGCAGGTTTTCGGCGATTACAAAGTTACATGGTCACAATAAGCCCACAGCATACCACGATCTTATCACATTAAGAAATGTAACGAATCTTCCTTTTCGGCTAAATTTGGGCAAATTCGCACAAAATCTAGTTTTGTAAAGTTTTGTTGCATTGGCTTTTTATATTTAAATTTCCCAATTATTTATTAGCTTAAGATAAATTTTACTTATTTATCTAGACCAAAAAAAACCAGTCTTCCCTAATTTTTCGGGAAAACTGGACAAGCTAATCTCTAGATTTTAACCAACCTTAGCGGTTTGTTTTTGGCTAAAAAATGCCGCTAAAACCTGTTCGGCAATCTGGGGACTGGTTAAACCCAAATCAGCGAAGGATTCCTCTGGTTTTGCGTGGTCCACTAATTTATCAGGAACCCCGAAACGTTTGACCGGAACCAGAATATTAGCATCCTGTAAAGCTTCCAAAACCGCAGAACCAAAACCACCCATCAAACAACCCTCTTCCAAAGTCACCACTTTACCAAGACGTTGGGCAAGAGGAAAGATAAGTTCTGTATCAAGGGGCTTGACAAAACGAGCATTAACCACTGTAGCTTCGATACCGTGTTCGCTGAGAATTTCAGCCACCTGTAGGGAAGTGTTAACCATCGTGCCGTATCCCAACAGAAGAATATCATCACCACTGCGGAGAATTTCGCCCTTACCGATGGGTAAAGCTTCCCAACCTTCCTCCATCAGGGGAACCCCTAAACCGTTGCCCCGGGGGTAACGCATGGCAATGGGGCCGCTGGTATGATTAATCCCCGTCACGACCATTCTTTGCAGTTCCGCCTCATCTTTCGGGGCCATAATGGTCATATTGGGGATACAACGCAGGTAGGCGATATCGTACATCCCCTGGTGCGTCGGTCCATCGGCCCCAACAATACCGGCCCGGTCCATGCAGAAGAAAACCGGTAGATTTTGAATGCAGATATCGTGAATAATCTGATCAAAAGCCCGCTGCAGGAAAGTAGAGTAAATGGTGACAACTGGGCGCATTCCTTCGCAAGCAAGACCACCGGCGAGGGTAACGGCGTGTTGTTCAGCAATACCCACATCGATGTACTGTTTCGGCAGTTTTGCCTGAAATTTGTCTAATCCCGTCCCGGTAGCCATGGCGGCGGTGATGCCGATAATGCGCGGGTCATTTTCCGCTAATTTAGTGAGAGTATGCCCGAAAACTTTGGAATAAGCGGGGGGTTTCGGTTTAGTGGAGGGAATCGGTTTACCCGTAGCTAAATTAAAGGGATTTTGGGCATGATAACCCACTTGATCTTTTTCAGCCCATTCGTAGCCTTTGCCTTTAACGGTGGCAACGTGGACGAAAACCGGTCCGTGGACCTTATGGGCCTGTTTAAAAGTGGCGATTAATTCGGGAATATTATGACCATCAATCGGGCCAAAATATTTAAAGCCCAATTCTTCGATAACAGCGCCGACTTTGGGAACTGCTAACCGTTTCATTCCTTCTTTGACTCGTTCCATTTCCGGAGTGAGGGAGTCCCCGAAGAAGGGTAGATTTTTCAATTGTTCCTCGAGATTATCAGCGATAAACTGAACGGGTTCGCTAAGACGAACTTTATTGAGATAGCGGGAAATTGCCCCGACGTTGGGGGAAATGGACATCTCGTTATCGTTGAGGATAACCATGATGTTGGTGTTCGGTAAATGTCCAGCATGGTTAATCGCTTCTAGGGCCATACCCCCGGTTAAAGCGCCATCCCCGATGATCGATACCACCTTGAAATCTTCCCCCTTGGCATCCCGGGCTAAAGCCATTCCTAACCCCGCAGAAATGCTCGTAGAGGCGTGTCCAGCCCCAAAATGGTCAAATTTGCTCTCGCAACGTTTTAGATAGCCCGCAACACCGTTTTTTTGGCGGAGGGTGTGAAAATCGTTATAGCGACCGGTGAGGAGTTTGTGCGGATAAGCTTGGTGTCCCACGTCCCAAAGGACTTTATCGCGATCGAGATCGAGGGTTTGGTAAAGGGCGATCGTTAGTTCTACGACTCCTAACCCCGGTCCCAAATGTCCACCGGTAGCGGCGATCGTCTGGAGGTGTTTTTCGCGAATCTGACGGGCAATATCTTCTAATTGACGGAGTGATAAACCATGTAACTGGTTGGGATGAGTAATTTCACTTAGGTGCATATCGGCTTCTTTTTCAAAGTAGTTTATCCCTATACCAACTGTATAGGATATTCAGCCTGAGTTGAAGGAAAATCTAGGCTAATCTGGCCGCCGTGCGTAAAATTTGGCCAGCTAACATGGCGGCCCCAAAACCATTATCGATATTAACCACACCGATACCGACCGCACAGGAATTGAGCATAGTTAACAAAGGAGCAATACCACCGAAACTGGTTCCGTAACCGATACTGGTGGGAACGGCGATCACCGGGCGATCGACTAATCCCGCTACCACACTTGGTAAGGCTCCTTCCATTCCCGCAACAACAATTAACACATCGGCGGCATCCAGTAGATGGCGATGATTCAAGAGGCGATGAATTCCCGCTACTCCCACATCCCAGAGACGCTGCACGGAAAAACCGCACAATTGAGCAGTAACCGCCGCCTCCTCCGCTACGGGAATATCGGCAGTTCCCGCCGTTAGGATGGAAATTATCCCTTTTGGGGGATTTTCTGGGGCAGCTGCGGCAATGGCACAGATGCGGGCTAAGGGATAATAAACTAAGTCCGTTACCTGTTCCTGTAGCTGGGCCGCTATCTCTGCTTCAATGCGGGTGGCCATAACCACGGGACTATTTTGACGCAATACACCGATAATTTGGGCGATTTGAGCGGTGGTTTTACCCGGCCCCCAGATAACCTCCGGAAATCCCGTTCTTAATTGACGATGATGGTCAATTTTAGCGAAGTCTTCCACCGGTTCAAAGGCCAGATGTTTAAGTTTATCTAAGGCTTTCTCCGGGTTGATTTCTCCCCTGGCAACGGCGGTCAGCAGCGATCGCAAATCGGCAGCATGCAACATGATCAGTTATCAGTTATCAGTTATCAGTGGGTAAGTTATCAGTGGGTAAGTTAACAGTTATCAGATTTGAGTTTTAAGTGAGCAGTATGTGTTAAGTGACCAGTATTAAATAGCAGTTTCTTGCCATCTTTTCACTGTTTACTGCTCACTGCTCACTGATTACTGCTCACTGCTATTAGGAGGCCATGGTAGCTGCGGGACGACGGCGGCGATAAGTACGATTGTTCGCTGGTTCCGTTGCCGCCGCTTGCAGGAGGAAAATCACTAAGGGTTGACTCTGTAACTCCCGTTTGATTAAACGTTGCAAAGTCGTCTCGATTTCGGCCCGCAAACCGACCCAATCCGTGGCCCCCGTCGCGGTTTTAAATTCCCCGATGCGATCGCTTAAACAGCGTTCGATCGCCCGAATAATTAACTGATTCAGCAGCGAGATTTCCACTTTTGTCACCACACCGCGCAAATTAATCTCTGGAGGTGCGCTTAATTGTCCCTCAGCGTTAACGAAGGATGCGATCGTAATCACACCATCTTCGGCTAATTGTTGTCTTTCCTGCATAATGTGTTCGTGGACCACACCCGCTTGATCGACTAACTCGATTCCCGAAGGCACTGGCGCGCCAATCGCAATGCGATCGCCAGTTAACTCGATCGTATCACCATTTTTGACAATCACCATATTTTCGGCGGGAATCCCCATACTTTGGGCCATCTGAGCGTGTTTAACCAGCATTCGGTGTTCTCCATGCACTGGCACAAAAAACTTCGGCCGCGTCAAAGATAGCATCAATTTATGGTCTTCTTGGGAACCATGGCCGGAAACGTGAATTCCCTTATCGCGTCCGTAAACCACGTTAGCACCCTGCATCATCAGGCGATCAATTGTATTGACCACAGCGATCGTATTACCCGGAATCGGATTAGCGGAAAAGACAATTGTATCCCCCTGACGCACGCGAATATGAGGATGTTCACCCTTAGAAATCCGCGTCATGGCCGCTAAAGGTTCCCCCTGGGAGCCTGTGGTTAAAATGACGATTTTATCATCGGCTAAATTGCGGGTCGCTTTCAAGGGTTCAAATAGATCATCGGGACATTTTATATACCCCAAATTGCGCGCATGAGCGATGACATTTAACATCGATCGACCCACTACCACCACTTTCCGGTTAAATTTCTGGGCCAATTTCAACACCAGATTAATCCGATGCACCGAGGAAGCAAAGGTAGTAATCATAATCCGTCCCGTTGCTTGGTTAAAAACCCGCTCTAAACCGGGATAAACGGCAGCTTCCGAAGGAGTATAACCGGGTACTTCCGCGTTAGTGGAATCACTCAATAAACATAGCACCCCTTTCTCGCCATGTTCGGCAATTTTTTGTAGATCAAAGAATTCGCCATCCACGGGAGTATGGTCAATTTTAAAATCTCCTGTGTGAATAACTACCCCTAAAGGAGTGTGAATTGCTACACAAAAACTATCGGCGATCGAGTGGGTATTGCGGATATATTCCACCATGAAAGATTTACCTAAACGCACCATTTGCCGGGGAACAACGGTTTCTAATTTGGTACGATTTGCTAATCCTGCTTCTTCCAATTTATCCCGCAATAAGGCCATGGCTAGACGCGGACCGTAGATAATTGGTACATCAAATTGTTTGAGATGGTAGGGAATGCCACCGATATGATCTTCGTGACCGTGGGTGACGATCATCCCCTTAATTTTATGGCGATTTTCTCTTAGATAAGTCATATCGGGAAGCACTACATTGACCCCGTGCATATCATCGGAAGGAAAAGCTAAACCAGCATCCAGGAGAATAATCTCATCATCGTACTCAAAAACACAGGTGTTTTTGCCGATTTCGTGTAATCCTCCTAGGGGAATGATCTTTAGTTTTGCTTGGGTTTTATCTTGATTCATTAGGTATCCTTTGATGGTAAGTTATGGGGATTTTTCAGGTGGGTTTTGTGGACGGGAAATCTCAAAAAATGAATAGTTAGAATAAGTCTGACTAGGGTAACAAACCCTAGCTAAGTTAACTTATATCAATACTTTCTAGCCGTTATAAACTATATTTATTTTCTAGTTAAGCTATTAATATTATAACCTATTTCTCGAAAAAATCCTAGTTTAGTTAGCCAAATTTTCTAGTATTTTTCTAAATTAAAGACAATTCTTGCATAATTTTTGCTAATCCTTCCTCTAGTTCGGAACTTAAGGAACATAAAGGAGATCGCAATCCCCCCACTTCCCAACCGACTAGATTTAAGGCCGCTTTAATTGGAATTGGATTAGTGGCACAAAATAAACCTTTAAACAGGGGAAATAATTTCAAGTTAATCTCGATCGCTTTGGCCGCATCTCCGGTTAATAAAGCTTGAATCATCCCTTGGATTTCTTCTCCCACCAGATGACTAGCAACACTGACCACCCCCACCGCACCACAGGTCATCAGGGGTAAAGTGAGAAAATCATCGCCGGAATAAATAGCGAAATTTTCAGGGGTATGACAGTAAATCTTACAGGTTTGTTCTAAATTACCACTAGCTTCTTTTACCGCCATAATATTATCAACTGCTGCCAGTTTAATAATCGTTTCCGGGGTCATATTTTGACCCGTACGACCGGGGATATTATAAAGCATCACCGGCAGATCGGGACAAGCTTTGGCAATGGTGCGAAAATGCTCGTATAAACCCTCTTGGGGTGGTTTATTGTAGTAGGGAACCACTTGCAAAGAACCATCTAAACCCAGTTTAGCAGCCTGTTGGGTAGCTTCGATCGCTTCGGAAGTGCAATTAGAACCCGTCCCCGCGATCACTTTTCCCCGACCATTAACCGCTTTTTTGACAATACTAAATAGTTCGTATTCTTCCTGCCAACTTAGGGTGGGTGATTCTCCCGTCGTCCCACAGACCACTATACCATCGCTACCGTGAGTAACTAGATAATCGGCCAATTTTTCCACCATCCCATAATTAACTTGACCCTCGACGGTGAAGGGTGTCACCATCGCCGTAATTACTCGTCCAAAATATGTTGTTTCACTCATTGATCAGTTATCAGTTATCAGTTATCAGTTATCAGCTTCTGAAGGCAAGAGGCACTCTTGCAAGAGGCAAAAGAAAGAATCTGGCAATCCTCCTAAGTAGGGAGGCACAATTAATTATTTGTAGGATGGGTTAGCGCACTTCGTAACCCATGCAGGCGTTGGGTTTCATGCTTCAACCCAACCTACGTTCATCTTATATTTAATTCCACCCACTCACTTACCTAAAAAGAAGGTTATCAACTAAGTACATCGAAGCTTTTAGCCTAACAAATCGAGTTATCAGTTTTTGAGCCATCAACAACCAGACTTTACTTATTCGATTAATTAGCTATTTTTCTAATTATCATCGCCTTGCTCTAGCTGATGGCTGATAGCTTAATTATCAAACTGTTGCTAATCTTGAACCGACGAGATTTTTCTTGACTAAAAGTTCGGCAATTTGTACAGCATTTAAAGCCGCACCCTTGCGAATTTGATCGCCGCATAGCCACAATTCTAGACCGTTAGGATGGGAGATATCTTGACGAATGCGTCCCACTAATACTTCATCGCGACCGGTGGCATCAATTGGCATGGGAAAATAATTAGCGTCCCAATCTTCCACTAATTTTACCCCCGGAGCGGACTGAAGAATTTCTCTGGCTTTCACTACAGAAAAAGGCCGACTAAATTCTAGGTTAACCGATTCCGAATGGGCCCGCAGGACGGGAACCCGTACACAGGTGGCGCTAACCCGCAACCCCGGACAAGCAAAAATCTTGCGTGTCTCATTCACCATTTTCATTTCTTCCTCGCAGTACCCTTGACCATTAATCGGGGTATTGTGGGGAAAAAGATTAAAAGCGAGGGGATAGGGGAAAGAATTGGTCGGAGGTTGCCGATTGTCAAGAATTGCTTGTGCTTGCTCTTTTACCTCCTCCATCGCTCGCGCTCCAGCACCACTAGCGGACTGATAAGTAGAAACTACTACTCGCTCGATCGCCTGTACTTGGTGAAGAGGCCAGATCGCCACTCCTAAAAGAATTGTCGTACAGTTGGGATTAGCGATAATGCCCCGGTGATTGTCCACACTGTCGGGATTGATTTCCGGGACAACCAGAGGCACTTCGGGATTCATGCGAAAAGCGCTGGAGTTATCGATAATTGTCGCACCGGACTCGACAATAGTTTTCGCCCAAGCTTTTGAGGTGGACCCCCCCGCAGAAGCGAGAACGATATCCACGTCCTGAAAAGAACGCTCGTTTACCGCTTCGATTAGGAGACTTTCGCCCCGAAAATTGAGGGTTTTTCCAGCAGAACGCTCGGAAGCGAGTAATTTTAGACTAGCGAGAGGAAATTGACGACTAGCTAATAACTCTAGTAATTCCGTTCCCACGGCCCCGGTGGCTCCTAAAATAGCGACCCGTACTTTTTGACTCAAATTGTGTTACCTCCTGACGAGTTGGGTGATTATAATGATCCGAAGAAATCGTTACAGTAAAAAATCTTTTTTGTCCACCGAGTTATTCTAAAACTTGGATTGATCGGCTTTTGATCAGCAAAATTTTCTGATTGGGCTTAACTGCCCCAAGGACGGAATAAATTAAATATACCCCATTGACCGCTAAAATAAAAAGGTTGTGAGAGCTTGGGGAGCAACTACAGCTATTCCCCTAGAATATCATGAGCGGGACGTATTCACCGCAGGCGCAAACGCCGCTCACCCCATTATAAACGTTCCTTGTCGTAAGAGCTAGAAAAATCAATGAAAGTTATTCAGGAAAAGCTTCCTGCCAGTCAGATAGGTTTAGAAATTGAAATTCCCGCCGAAACCACGAAAAACACCCACGAGAAAGTGGTAAAGAATTTAGCGAAGTCGGTTAATATACCCGGTTTTCGCCCCGGGAAAGTTCCCCGTCAGATTCTTCTGCAAAGATTGGGAACTAAAGCGGTAAAAGCGGCAGTAATTGAGGAATTAATTGAAAATTGCCTCGAATCTGCCCTAAAACAGGAGGGGATCGAGTCCCTGGGCAATCCGCAGCTATTGTCTAAGTTTGAGGATTTGATCGCTGCCTATGAACCGGGTAAAGTTTTGACTTTTTTAGCTTCCGTGGATGTGGCTCCGACAATTGTTCTCGGAGATTACGAAAATCTGAGCGTTACTGCCGAAGAAACCGTTTATGATCCCGAATCCGTGGAAAATTGGTTTAAAGAGCGTCAAGAACAATTAGCGACATTGGTTCCCGTGGAAGATCGCGGGGCGCAGCTGGGAGATGTGGCGATCGTTGATTATCGAGGAAAATCCGCCGAAACCGGCGAAGCTATCCCGGATATTGACGGCGAAGATCTGCGGGTGGATATGGAAGCAGGACGCTTTATCGAGGGGATGGTGGAAGGAATTATCGGCATGAAACCGGAAGAAGTCAAAGAGATGACTTTAACTTTCCCAGAAGATTATCCCAAAGAAGATGTGGCAGGAAAAGCGGTAATTTTTACAATTACGATGAAAGAGTTAAAAGCAAAGGAATTACCGGAGCTTGACGACGATTTTGCCCAAGAAGTCAGCGATCAGGAGACAATCGCCGAATTAAGAGCAAGTTTAGAGAAACGCTTCCAAGAACAAGCGGAAAAGGAAACCAAAGACAGCATTTATGAAGCTTTAACCAAGGAATTTGTCAAGGGTGCGACCTTAGATTTACCGGAGACGCTGATCGAAAAAGAAGTGACGCAAATTTTGACCCAAAGCTTCATGGAATTTCAACAAATGGGTCTAGATGTCAACCAGTTGTTTACAAAAGATAATATTCCCAAACTGCGGGAAAACGCCCGTCCCGATGCGATCGAAAGCCTGAAACAGACTCTCGTGGTGCAGGAATTGGCTCAAGTCGCGGGCATTGAAGTCAGTACCGAAGCGGTAGCCGAAAAAATCGCTAAAATCATGGCGCAATTGTCCGATCGCGACATAGATATGCAGCGTCTAGAGGCGGTAATTACCGAAGAAATGCTGGCGGAAAACACCCTAGAATGGCTGAAAGAAAAAGCTACTATCACCCTTGTCCCCAAAGGTTCCCTAGAGGAAGAAACAAGGGAGGATGAGGAAACAGAAGAAGCCTTGGCAGCCGCCGAGGTGGAAGTGTTGGCAGCAGAGGAAGAATAACCGTAAGGAGTTAGCAGTCGTGTTGGGGTTTTAGGGTATTAGTTGAATTCCCCCATCCCCCATCCCCCATCCCCTGATTGCTGCCAACAAAGGAAAACTTAGGGCATAATGGATGGACAGAAGTGCTAAAGATGCTTAACATTTGCCAGTAAAAGCTCCACAGCCAAGCAAAACCCCTAAGATTGTGATAGCGGAACCGAAAAAATTATGCTCGAATCGAGATCACCTGACTACCCAATTACCAGTAATTGTCGCCCGGCTATCTACGCTAACACCGGGAGAAACTCCCTAGCTAACGTTTTACCCGTGGTAATCGAACAGTCTGGCATGGGTGAACGGGCTTTTGATATCTATTCTCGACTCTTGCGCGAGAGAATTGTCTTTTTGGGAACTCCCGTCGATGATCAGGTCGCTGATTCGATCGTTGCCCAACTTCTCTACTTGGAAGCAGAAGATCCCGAAAAAGATATCCAACTCTATATCAACTCCCCCGGCGGTTCCGTTTATGCCGGACTAGCTATCTACGACACCATGCAACAAATTCGCCCCGACGTGGCGACAATTTGTTTCGGTTTAGCCGCTAGTATGGGAGCATTCCTGCTTTGTGGTGGCGCGGCAGGTAAACGGATGTCCCTACCCAGTAGCCGGATCATGATTCACCAACCCCTCGGTGGCGCCCAAGGTCAAGCTAGTGATATCGCCATCCAAGCCAAAGAGATCCTCTATATTAAACAGAGACTCAACACCATGCTGGCTCACCACACCGGTCAACCCTACGATCGCATCGCCAACGACACCGAACGGGACTTTTTCATGTCCGCTGTCGAAGCCAAAGAATATGGGTTAATCGATCTGGTGATTTCCCGTCCCGAACTTCCCGATCCTACCGTTCCCGTTACTTCCCTGTAAATAAACTATGTCTAAATACGACTCCCACCTCAAGTGTTCATTTTGCGGCAAATCCCAGGAACAAGTGCGAAAATTAATCGCCGGGCCGGGGGTCTATATTTGTGACGAGTGTGTGGAACTGTGTAACGAAATTCTCGATGAGGAATTGATGGAACCCCCTAGTCCGATCGCCCCAGTGGAGGAACGTCCCAACAAACGGCGATCGGGCCAAAATAAAACCACTTGGGAACAAATTCCCAAACCAAGAGAGATTAAAAAATACCTCGATGACTACGTTATCGGTCAAAATGAGGCGAAAAAAGTGCTTTCTGTGGCCGTTTATAACCATTACAAACGCCTCAAAGATATCCAAACCCAAAAAGCCGGTGGCGGTAGTCCAGAAGATAGCATCGAACTGCAAAAATCCAATATTCTGTTAATCGGGCCGACAGGATCGGGAAAAACCCTTCTAGCTCAAACTCTGGCTAAAATCCTCGATGTACCTTTTGCTGTCGCCGATGCCACCACTTTAACCGAGGCCGGTTATGTGGGGGAAGATGTGGAAAATATTCTCTTGCGTCTGTTACAGGTGGCAGATTTAGACGTGGAAGAAGCGCAGCGAGGCATTATCTACATCGATGAAATCGATAAAATTGCCCGTAAGAGCGAAAATACCTCGATTACCCGGGATGTGTCCGGAGAAGGGGTGCAGCAAGCTTTACTGAAAATGTTAGAAGGAACGATCGCCAATGTTCCCCCCCAAGGCGGCCGCAAACACCCCTATCAGGATTGTATTCAGATTGACACCAGCAATATCCTGTTTATCTGCGGTGGGGCGTTTGTCGGTTTAGATAAGGTGATCGATCAGCGTCTCGGTAAAAAATCCATGGGCTTTATTCAACCGGGAGATGGCCAAGCTAGTAAGGATAAGGTAGCGGCAGGGTTATTAAAACAAATGACTCCCGATGATTTAGTCAAATTTGGCATGATTCCAGAGTTTGTCGGTCGGATTCCCGTCCTAGCGGCCCTGTCACCCCTGGATGAGGAAGCTTTAATCGCTATCCTGACTCAACCCCGCAACGCTTTGGTGAAACAGTATCAAAAACTGTTGAAGATGGACAATGTACAGTTAGAGTTTAAATCTGATGCCGTCCTAGCGATCGCCCAAGAGGCCTATCGTCGTAAAACCGGGGCCCGGGCCCTACGGGGTATTGTGGAAGAATTAATGCTCGATGTCATGTACGAATTGCCCTCGCGCAAGGACGTGAAACGATGTTTAATCACCCGCGAAATGGTGGAAAAACGTTCCACGGCAGAGCTATTGGTTCATCCTTCCTCTTTACCCAGTCAAGAATCCGCTTAAGGGGAAAAATCGAGGTTAACTATGCTCAATACCGTTCCCGCGATTGTCAAAGAAGGCCGGATCGAACTCCTCGAATCCGTGCCGATTCCAGAGGGTACTAGGGTTTTAGTCACCCTCATCCCAGAGGAGACAAACTCGGACTTCTGGCAAAAAGTCAGCGAAACTGCTCTCGCTAAGATTTGGGATAATCTGGAAGACGACATCTATCATGAAAACCGAAATAATCGATAAAACAATCACTGTCCGCGGTGTTCCCCACTATTACGAGTGGATTCGGCAATCGGAATCTGTTCAGAAAAAGCCGGTGATGGTGTTTATTCATGGTTGGGGAGGTTCGGGACGCTATTGGCGCTCGACTGCTGCGGCAATTTGCGATCGCTTTGATTGTTTATTGTACGATATGCGGGGTTTTGGTCGGTCTAAATTGCCGGAAAAATCTCTTGATCTTTCCTACGATTTAGAAGAATATGCCCTTGATTTAGCATTGTTTTTAGATAGTTTAGAAATTGAAAAAATCTATCTCAATAGTCACTCTATGGGGGCATCGGTGGCGACTTTTTTTATTACTATGTACCCCGAAAGAGTGGTCAAAGTAATTTTAACCTGTAATGGTATTTTTGAGTATAATAAAGCGGCTTTTGCCGCCTTCCATAAATTCGGTAAGTATGTGGTAAAGTTTCGTTATGATTGGTTTTTAAAAGTACCTTTTGCCGATCGATTATTTATGGCGAGATTTTTGCATCGATCGATCCCAAAATCAGAAAGAATTGCTTTTTTAGAAGATTTTTTAGCGGCAGATTACGAGGCCGCCCTAGGCACAATTTATACATCTGTGAGTAAAAAGGCAGTGGAAATTATGCCGGGTAAATTTGCTGAGATTAAGATACCAACTCTTTTAGTATCAGGGGAAAAAGACATTATTATCCCCGCCAAAATGGGCAAAATAGCGGCGGATTTGAATAATAATATACAGTATGTGGAGATGGCTAATACTGCTCACTTTCCCATGTTAGAAGATGCCCCTACTTATCTAAAAAAATTGCAAGATTTTTTAGAAATTAATTAGGGTTTGCTGAATAAATATAAAACCCTTCAAAAAGTGCCATATCTGGGAGTGATCTAGGGGAAAATTCCGGGACTTTTTTCCTGAAAATTAGGTAGTTGACCACCTGAAAATCGGTAAAACCCATCCCCCATCCCCCATCCCCCATCCCCCAACCCCCACCGAAAAACTTTTTCAGCAGACCCTAATTAGAATGCCAAAAGATCAGGAAAAACGCCCCAGGGCCACACCAATCAGGATAGTAACCCCGAAAAAGAGACGATACCAGACAAACACCCAGGTACTCTGTTTTTTGAGATAATCTAATAACCAGGCGATCGAAAGATAGGAAAATATCGCCGAGGAAATTACCCCAATAGCGAGGGGAATTAATTCACTGGTGTTAATCTGGTCGAGAACTCCTTTAAATTCCACTAAACCGGCTAAAGTTATCGCCGGAATCCCCAAAAGAAAGGAAAATCGCGCCGCTACGGCCCTTTCTAATCCCATGAATAACCCGGCAGTTAAGGTGGACCCAGAACGAGATACACCCGGTATTAGAGCTAAAGCTTGGGCTAATCCCATTAAAACCCCGTCTTTTTGTCGCAAAGTCTCAAAACTGCGTTTATGTTTCCCGATTTTTTCGGCTGTAGCTAAGAGTAAAGACATGACTATAGAGGCACAGGCGATCGCTGTCATGCTTCTCAGGGGGGAATTATCTAAATCGGGAATGAAAAGTTTCATTAACAAACCGAAGAAAACGATCGGAATTGTGCCTAGGATAATCCCCAGGGCTAAACGAAAATCCTGGGAACGATAATCGGAACTAGCCACCGCTTTCACCATTCCCGTGGATATTTGCCTTAAATCCTGCCAAAAATAGGACAATACCGCCGCAATACTGCCCAATTGAATCACTGCTGTATAGGTGACACCGGGATCTCCCCAACCCAAAAAGACGGGAATCGCTTTTAAATGAGCGGTACTACTAATCGGTAAAAATTCCGTCACTCCCTGCACAAATCCCAAAAAAATCGCCTGTAACCAGTCAATTTTGGCTAGAGGAATCCTATTCGTGGTTGATTGGGCAATGGCAGCGGGTGTAATCGCCAAAATCACCGTTATTATCGCTAGTCCTAGCCATTTATAGCTTTTTTTCAGTAAGGAAAACATCATTTTTCAGTAAAAAAAGGGGTTGGGTGCGCGTTGCGGGGGGAGATGGGGAAATTAACTAATCAATATTACTGCCTTTTGTCTATGTCCCATTCTCCTGTCTCGGAGTCTCCTGTCTCCTATCTCCTGATTTAAGCATAAATACTTGTTGACAACTCATAGTCGTTATGAGTACACTTAATTTAGACAAACTCAAAATGAGTACGACTTAGCAATTAGGAGTTGACGATTATGCTACCAAACCGAGAAGGCCAGAGAGTTCCCGATGTCACCTTTCCCGTGCGTCAAAATAATCAATGGGTGAACATCACCAGCGAGGAATTATTCAAAGGAAAAACCGTTGTTCTTTTTGCCTTACCGGGGGCATTCACTCCCACCTGTTCCACCTCCCATTTACCCGGATATAACGAATTAGCCCCAGTTTTTCGGGAAAATGGCGTAGATACTATTGTTTGCTTGTCGGTGAATGATACCTTTGTCATGAACGAGTGGGCAAAAGACCAAGAATGTGATAATGTCCTTTTGATTCCCGACGGAAACGGCGAATTTAGCGCAGGAATGGGGATGTTAGTCGATAAAGCTGACTTAGGTTTCGGTAAACGTTCTTGGCGCTATTCGATGCTAGTCAAAGATGGTGTTATCGAGAAAATGTTCATTGAACCGGAAGAACTGGGAGATCCTTTCCAAGTCTCCGATGCAGAAACGATGTTACACTACATCAACCCATCCGCCAAAAAACCGCCTTTAGTCTCTCTTTTCTCGAAAGTCGGCTGTCCCTACTGCCTCCGGGCCAAGAAAATGCTAGAAGAAAAAGGCCTACAATACGAGGAAATTATCCTCGGACGCGATGCCACCAGTCGTTCTCTGCGGGCCATGAGTGGCAATACCACCACCCCACAAGTCTTCATTGACGGCCAGTTAATTGGCGGTTCGGAAGAATTAACGGCTTATTTAGGAGCATAAAGGACTAGGCATTAAGTTGAGGACATTCTTAAATTTTGGCACTGATTCACAGCTTACTGTTGCCTGTCCCTGTTACAAAGGCGCAGGACTTGCACCCATAATGTAAACATGGTGAACATTTTTCAGCCAATGTCCAAGAGAGCCTTTTTTGTTTTTCAATTCAAGGAGAAAGATTATGGTAGCCACTCCAGTCAAAACTAAAACCACGGGACAATACTACGCCACCCGCATCGATTTAGCATTAGATATCCGCAAAGCTATTGTGGAAATCTTAAGCCAAACCCTTGCCGCTAGTTTAGACCTAAAAACTCAGGTTAAACAAGCCCACTGGAATGTAAAAGGTTTAAATTTCTACCAATTGCACAGCCTATTCGACGAAATGGCCACGGAATTAGAAGGCTATGGTGACATGGTAGCAGAACGGATTACCGCTTTAGGTGGAACCGCTTTGGGAACAGCGCGCATCGCTGCCGCTAACTCGATTCTGCCAGAATATCCGGCTGATATCGTCGATGGTAGTGAACATATCGTTGCTTTAGCCGAACGTTATGCTTTATACGCTTCCCATCTTCGTTCTGCTATTGATACCACCGGCAATCAAGGGGATGCCGACACAGCAGATCTCTATACGGAAATCTCCCGGGACATCGATAAACGTCTCTGGTTCCTAGAAGCGCATCTGATTACATCGGAAGATGTTATCAGATAAATTTGGGGTGTATTAAGCTAAGTTAATACACCTTAAATTCTCGTAATCGGTAAACGTAGCCAATCGCTTAACTGTTGTGCCAACCAATCTAATTCGGCTTCGCTAACATCTTCACTAGCAGTGATAATATATTCTCGATGGTTGGCAATGAGAACCAGACAAGGAGGAATAATATTAACATTTTCTCCCTGCATAGTGACAGTAACATTGCGACGAATAAGACTAGAGATTTCGGAACTAGCAGCATCGGCAGTTAGTTTAAATTTCAGCCCCCAGAGTTTTTGGTAGAGAGAAACTTTTTTGGGGGTAATTTTTAACTCTAGTTCTCCCTGCCAAAAAGATTTCCATAACTGCCAAGATAAACTAGAGGAGATTAAATTGAGCAGAAAAATTAGGATAATCGGGATTAAAAAAGCGACCAGTTTGAGATCATAAATAGCGACTATGGTTAAGAGAATGATGGTAAAAAATAGGGATGGTAAAAACTGTCTTAACTGGGTTTTGAGATTATTGAAAAACTTTTGTTTGGTTTTACTAGCGATTTTTATTTGCAGGAGATTATCTTTTTTATAAACAGTAACTTCGCTGCCGTAGGGTTTGGTCAGATTGCCAATAGATACTAGGATCAATTGACAACTATATAAGCTGGCTAAAGCTTCTGTCACCGAACGAAAATGAGAGTCTGGGGGGGAGTTTGATAATCTTTTTAACCAATAGATGAAAAAAGCACTTAGATTAGTTTTTTGCTCAAAGTTTTCGGGTATGTAACGATGCTTAACCCCCGTGGCTAAACTAATCAAAGTTTTGCCTATATCCTGTAAGTCCCTGGTGGGAGAATCGGAATCAAAGGCAAAATCAACTAGATAAAAACGATGGGACTGGGTATCAAAGAGGATATTACTAAGTTTTATATTGCCGTGGTTAAGGGGTACATCCTGCTGATGGAGATAGGAGAGAATCTCCAAGAGATATTTGGCAATTTGTTTTAGATCTTGTTCGGCTAACAAATAACTGGAGCTAACATAGTTTTCTAAAGGTTGCGCTGATAAATAAGGCCGGACAATAGCGATGATTTGTTCTTGGGATGAATCTATCTCAAAGCTATCGAGATATTTCGGGAGAGATGGGTGGGAGAGTTGTCGCAACAGGGCAATTTTACCAGTTATTTCTCCGATAAACTGACTCCCTTGCCCCCTAGGAACAGAAATAAGTTTAATGATAACTAACTCGTTGGTGTGTCTGTCCCTAGCTAAGATAGTTTTTTTTCCCAGTAACTGTTGGACTTGATAACGACTATGGAGAACTCGATCGAGCATGGGGGAGGATGGAGTAAGTAGTATCTCTAGGATAGCTCACTCTGGAAACTATAGCCCCCATCTTTAGCATCCTTTTAATATTTTAACAATTGATTAAAAATTGCCGCTTTACCTAGAAAGAATTGCTAGGCCAGTCCTATTTGAGTTATTTTAATTATCTATTCGCCAAGGCTGCCGGCAAGGGGAGAGCAAAAGGGAACGGTGAGCATTTCTAAGACTGCCATGACTTTTTCTTGTTGGTTAATTGCCTAGGAATCCTAACGGATTGCTGAACATATTACTGTCTTAACCATGTTTTCAGTTTTAGCGAACACTCACGCCTAATTGTAGCATTTTTATCGATTTTTGTCAAGATATATTTGACATTTTTTTATCTTATTTATTTGACAGGATTTATTAGAAAAAGGGTTTCTTTTAGAAACCCTTTTTCTGCCTTTCAACTAATCCTATTTGACCTAATAGGTAAGGTTTTTCGTACGAAGAATTGCCTGGTGGGACTGCTCCTGACAAGTTTCCAACTAATCCTATTTGACCTAATAGGTAAGGGTTTGGTGTCGTCGCTTTCTTAGTCTCCACTGTTCCTGCGCTTCGTTTCCAACTAATCCTATTTGACCTAATAGGTAAGGAAAAATGAGGGTCAAAATCCATACCTAAAACTCTCACATGGTTTCCAACTAATCCTATTTGACCTAATAGGTAAGGAGTACCCCTTGGAAAGTCTCATCGAGAGGGGAAGACAGACCCCCAAATCGACGCATCTCCAAAAAGGTGGTAGTGGGGGGGTAAAAGTCCCGATACCAAAGGGTAGAACCCTGACGGGGAGAGCAATCGACACACGTCAACCAGAGAATCGGGGTTTTGGGAGTCGGGGAGAGGCTGCATCGATTTTCAGCCAAGAGTTCTTGGACAAGCTAGATGATATAAATAGTTGGGGGTGGTTGAGGAGGAGAACCTCCCATCACCAACACCCTAGAGACTGCTTCTTCGGAAATCCCATAGAAGCGTACATCATCCTCTTGAGGATTGACCCTTTCTACTACTTTAGCGTACAGTTTCCGCATCTCGATGTGTAATTAATTTTGCTTAACTAATTATCTGTAATTAATTGTCTAGCTACTTATTAGGGAGGGTAGCGGGGGTTCGAGTTTTTTTAAGGATTTTTTAACCCCAAAAATCCCCCGATTCCGGCGAGTCATCAGTATCATGGATAGCAACAACAAGTTTTAGGTCTAATCCGATAAAAATCATGACCTACCTATCTCCTAAATTATTCACTTTTGAAGACTTTTTAAACCAGTATGGAGATGACCCACGCTATCAATTAATTGACGGGGATTTGCGAGACATGGAACCCACTGGACCTCAGGAATCCGTAGCGGGAAAAATCGCAGGAAGACTGTGGGGAGAAATCTTGCGATTACATCTACCCTGGACAATTCCTAAAAACTGTTTGCTCCGTCCAGAATCCGGTCAAGCTACTGCTTTACGTCCCGATGTCATCATTTTGGATGAAGTGGACTTTAGCACCGAACCTCTCTGGGAAAAACAACCAATTTTAACTAGCTCCCCAGCAATTAAATTAGTGGTAGAAGTGGTTAGTAGTAATTGGCAAGATGATTATGCACGCAAAGTTGAAGAATACTCATCTTTGGGTATTGCTGAATATTGGATTGTCGATTTTCGTGGATTGGGTGGCATCTCTTTTATCGGTAAACCCAAACAGCCTACCCTGACCATTTGTCAGCTAGAAGACGATGAATATCAACAAAAGTTATATCGTCTTTATGAGCGCATTAGTTCGGCAGTTTTTCCGGAATTGTCTCTCTGTCTTCTCGATATTATGCCCTAACTTTCTAGCAAAAATATGCTGACCTCTCTGCAAAATGTCCTGAGTAATCTTCGTCAATCTCCCTACAATATTTTTTTTAATCCCCTCACCAATACTGGATTGGCCATCGCCGCTATTTTAGCACTAATTGCCGATCAATTTGGCCAGGGATACTATCTAATTTTTCTGATTACTTTGGCTCTAGTTATCATCGGTATCTGGCGAGAATCTCAGAAATACGACCTCTATAAACATCAAGCGATTCCTTTACCGATAGTGATTAAAATTGCTAATCCTGCCGATAGTAATAAAGCTCTGCAATCACTTTTTAATATCATCGAAACAGAAAATAAATACAAGGATCATAAAAATAATCTCGACAAGTATCTCAATATTAGCGAAACAGATTTAATTTTTAACTATTCCTGTGATATTTATGATCAAGAAATGCTGAAAGCTTTTCTGCAAATACTACGCTATAATCTAGAGAAACTTAAGAAAAAAACTCCCCAAAATACTATTATTTATCTTGCCTATATCGGACCGATTAGCGTCGCTATTATGGTCGGTACTATTCTCGCTACCGAAGGAGTAAAAATCTTTCAATATAATAAATCTTCTGATAGTTATTATCCTGTGGTGGAAATTAGCGATCGCAAACTAAAAGAAGGTATTAAGGAATACGAAAAATTTGAGGGTACTGTCACCGAAAAAGGTCAAGATAGAGTAACTATAGCCATCGATGTTTCTTCCCATAAAATAAATCTTAATGATGAGAGTATTGAAAACTACGGCGATTTAATTTATCTGAAAAGTAAAGGCAGTGGTACAATCGAAAGAAATGAAGATTGGCTACAATATTCTAGAGAAATCTTTACCACTATCAACATCACTCAACAAAACAACTATCAAGAGATTAAGCTAGTTTATTCTATACCTATAACTTTGGGAATACTTGTCGGAATGTCCGTTCAACAATACTGGCCAATTCTCCTAACTCAATACGAAAATTCTACCTACAGAAATCTTATTAATCTTCAGGAATTTAAACTTTATCGAGGACAATAAAGATAAAATGACCTATACTGTAATTACCTTTGCTCCTGTGCAAGGATTCATCGAAAAATCCCGTAAACTAAGAGATTTATACGGTGGTTCTTTTTTATTATCCTATCTTGCCGATGCTATCTGTCAGGCAGCGGATCAATATCCTGAATGTAGCCTTATTTCTCCCGCTTTAATTGAGGTTAAAAGAGGAACTCCCAACCAAATCTTAATTGCGGGTAATTTTCCCAAAAAAGAGGCCGAACAAGTCTTCAATGACTCATGGCAAAAAGTGGTTAATAAGTGTCGGGTTTGGATTGAACAAAATCTGCCACAATACAATTATACTTGGCGACGAGAATGGAACCTATGGATTAATCATACTTGGGAATTCTTCTGGGTGCAAGAAGACTCGATCGATTGTGCGTTTAAAAGTCTGCAACAGAAAAAATATCAACGGGATTGGACGGGAATTAATTGGCAAGGAGAAAGTTCTAGCTTATCTGGTTCTGATGCCATTGTTTGGTATGGAATGACGGATCAAACCCATCCTTTATATTCTAGTATCTCCCAACAAAATCAGCAAATTACCGAATTTTATCAGCAATTAAGTCAAAAACTTTCTGAGGCTATTCTCGATGAAAACGAACGTCTTAGCATTCCCGAATTAGTCAAACGCATGATTACATTATATGATATTGGCAAGCCTTTAAACCTAGAACTTCCTAAAAAATTTGTGGAACTAAATCGCTACGAGGAAAAATTCTATACAGGATGGTTTCAAGGGGACGGTGACGGGATGGGAACCTACCTAAAAAATCTGTCCATCTCCTCAAGAAAAGAATTTAGTCAAAGAATGCGACAATGGGGAGAAGAACTAGAAAATTATCTTAACTTTGGTCGCATTATTTATGCGGGAGGAGATGACTTTTTAGGAGTTTTGTTTCGACAAAAATCAGAACCAAAATTAACCCTACAAGATTGTCTCTATTGGTTTGATAAATTTCATCGAGAAATCTGGCCAAAACATGGTTATTCTCAGGATATAACTGTTAGCGTCGGTTTCGTTTGGGCAGCTTCAGGAGTTCCTCAGCGAGACATATTGCAACATTGCCGCGAAGCCGAAAAATCCGCTAAAAATCAAGGTAAAAATCGTCTAGCTGTGCGAATCCTTTTTAACAGTGGTAACTATTTAGAGTGGGTTTGTCCGTGGCAAAACTTAAAAGATATCCTCGATAGTTATTGCGATCGCAGTGGGGGTAAAAACTGGACACATTTCTATAATGATATAGCAACTTTAGAAAATCGCCGCGCTTTTACCGATGATAATCATCATATTACCAATGCAGTTTTTAACCTTTATTTTAATCAAAATATACCCATCGATATCACCTCTCACCAAGATAAAAATAACTGGGTAATTAACCTCTCCAAAGTTGCCAATCATCTCACCTAAAAATAGAAAAATGCTGCCATATCTGATCATAATTAAACCTTTGGGATTTCTCTACGGTAGCGCCGGTCCCTTTCTCTCTCCAGAAAATCTAGTCGGACGTTCAGGAAATCGTTTTCCCCCCACTGCTGCCACAGTTTCGGGACTATTTGCTCACAGTAATCCCACCAATATTCGCGATTTACAAATTGCCGGCCCTTTTTGGGCAAACAGTGAACAACCAGATAACTTTTTTGTCCCCACTCCCTTTATTTATCTAGCGAAAAAACCCCTAGCAAATTATTTTCAAGAGCAAGAAAGTAACGACAATGGGAAAATTCAACACACCTTAACATGGCAAGAAAAATGGCAAGAGAAAGACGGTAAACAAATTGAGGGAAAATTCGATCGAGATAGTTGGATTCCTATCAACCAATGGTATAATCCTCAAAAAGCCTATTGTTCCCCGTGGCAATATCATCCCCATCTCCATCCGCGTTTGTTAGAGGAGCAAAGAAAGGTAGAAACCGGGGAATTATTCCTCGAAAATGCCGTCCAGTTACATCCAGATGCTTGTCTAGTTTATTTGGCTAATCAACCCCTAGAAAATGGCTGGTATCGCTTTGGTGGTGAATCCCATCTAGTGGAAATTAAATCACTTGAATTAAGCAGCCATCTACAGACTTTATTTAATCAAGATGTCGGTCAATATTTTGCCCTCATTACTGCCGCAATCTGGGGAACAAATCGCCTATCAACTCGCAATCCCAGCGATTGGGAATTAGAAACCCTCAACACCGAAAGACCAATAACCTATCGTTATCGATTCGGAGGAAAAGATAAATTTAAGCGCTTATCTAGGGGACGCTATGCAGTTCCCGCAGGAACAGTTTATCGCTTAAAAAACCCCTTACCATCTTGGCACAATTGGCAGGAATCTTGGTTCCCCACCGAAGGAGTTTCCCTCAAACGTTGGGGCTGCGGATTAGCTTTACCCTTAGAAAATATTGCCAAATAAAGCCTATAATTATTGAGTAGGGTAAATTAGACGAGAATAACTGATACTAAATCCGTTGAGTATAGGCTACATATCAGGACAGGCACTCATGCAAAAGGTTGAATAAATAATCAGTTTTTAATAACCAGATTTAGTATGATAGCTATGGCAAAACTAAAAACCAGATTTCCTCGAAAAGCTTTATTAGGTTATCGAAAAAGTGGTAATAATCAAAGCTCACAAATTAGCGAAAATAAAATGCTGTGTATGTTTTTGATTTTTTGGTAGAAGATGCCTTTAAAAACCCTTCTTCTCTTACTCCTTATACAGAGGAAATGGCTAAAGAAATGGATGAATTATTAAAGGGTGTTGAAATTGATTGGGACTAAACGTATAGCTTTGCGCTGCCCTAATAGTCTAAATACCACCATAAAATATTAACAAAATCTTAGAAAATCCTGACATTAATGTTAACCTAGTTTAGAATAATCCCTAAGCATCTAAAATACTCACTTTTACCCAAAAATGTATCACAAAAGTTATGGCATACTTGAAACCCTAGCACCGCTTCATGTGGGAGCAACCGCAGGAGAAGAAACAGGTAATCTTAACCTCATTTTTCGCGATCAATTTACCCAAACAGCAATTATCCCCGGTAGTTCTATTCGCGGCCGTTTTCGTGCCGATATGAACAATATAGATGAAAAACGTACATGGTACGGACACGAAGCAATCCCAGGACAAGAAGACGGAGGAACCACCGAAGCAAAAGTTAAATTTGAATATGCTTCCCTCGTTTGGTTGCCGGTATTTTGTCCAGGACAGCCGATAGTTTGGGTCACTTCTCCCCTATTATTAAAACGCTACAAACAAATCACGGGAATCTCTGCAAAAGTACCCAATCCTTATACTGCTTCCCCTAGCTTACAAGCGCGAGTAGTGCAGGGAGTTAACCGCAATAGCAAAGTTTTATTTTTTAACTTAGGATTTCTCGAAATTGAACACTTAGAGGAGCTTTCTTCGTGGATTCCCTCGCAAGCGGATTTAAAAGCTTCTCAATTAGTCGTCGTTGATGATAACGATATATCCATGCTGCACGATATGGCACTCTACCGACAAAGCCGGGTTAAACTACTAGAAGATCAGAAAAAAGTCGATACAGAAAAGGGAGCTTTTTTCAATGTGGAAGCTTTACCCGTGGGTAGTGTTTTAGTTTTTCCCATTGCTTGCAAAGAAACAGGATGGCAACCTTTTGGAGAATCGGTAAACCAAAAAGAATTATATTTCGGAGGATTAGAATCCATCGGTTTTGGTCGTTGCCAAGTTACTATTTTAAACTACGCTAATCAATAATTACATTTTATCTAATATTATGGCTTGGAAAGAATACAATCTCGATCGCATTGCTCAGAAATTAGTTCTGGCTGCCAAACTACGAGACCGAGATTCTCTCAATCAATCTTTTAAAATGCGTGAATCCGTTTCCTATGGACTAGAAAGATTTTGGGGTGAACATCTGCGCTTACAATCTAAGGAACCCAATAAAGCACAATACTGGAAAGAAACTTGGGATAAATTAGTCGAAACCATGGCAGAAGCTGGGATTCCTATCCCTAACGATACCGTACAGGTAAATGATACCAAATCCGTTCAAGCAATGGCAAAAAAACTCTGGGAATTAAAGCTAGAAGACCAGAGAATTACCCTCGCTGTTTTAACGCAACTATGCGATTGTTTAGTTTGGTGGACCCAAAGATATAAAGGAACAAAGGAGCGATAAATTATATGGTTAATATTCCCGATATTGGTAACAAAATTCCCCTGATGTTTCGCGCACAAACCAAAGGGCGATCGCAACTACAATATATTGATTCTGAAAAAGATGAAAATCATAGCCAAAGATGGGTAAAAGAATGGATAGAAAGGGTCGATGAAAATTCTCCCCAATTTGGTGAGGAAGTAAAAACCAAAGAATATCAAATCTCGTGGCGATTCGTCACTAATGGGGGACAAGATGAAGGAATAATTCGGCCTGTAATGGGTGCTTATGGCATACCATTTTATCCCGGTTCCAGCATGAAAGGAGCCTTTTGTCAAGCTTGCACCCCCGAACAAAAACAACGTTATCACCTCGAAAAAGATAGCGATAACCCTAGTCTTTTGCGCTTCCATGGCGGTTATCCCGTTAATGATTGGACGGAAAATCTTTTAGATATTGTTCACCCGCAACAGGGATGGCAAGTAAAAACCCAAAACACTCGACAAAAACCCGGTGGAGAAAGTGGTTTTGCTTTAATTTCCCTCTATCAACCTACCCTAAAATTTGGCATTTCTAGCTTAATAGAACAACCGGATTGGGAGGAGATTTGGACTATCTGGGAAAGAGCTTTAGAATCTGGTCTAGGATGCCGTGTTAGTAGCGGTTACGGCTTGCCAAAACACATTAAACCTTCAAAAGAACCTTTATATAAATGTTTTCTGAAAGGGCAAGGAATGGCTCCTAAAAGCCTCGATGGTGAAAAGGAATTTCGACCCAATATTTTTCGAGGAGCAATTCGCAGTCATGCCTTGCGTATTTTTGGCGGTTTAACTGATGCTAAAAATGCCGAAAAATTAGTTAATCAGCTATTTGGAGGAATTGACAGAGAAGCAACCCAAGGTTTACTAGCGATCGATTTTCGTGTTAACTCTCTAGAGTTAGGAACCTTTACCAATGGTTACAACGAACCCACCTACACAGTAACAGGAGAATTGCGCTGGATTATCACCCAATCTCTCCCCGAAAACCAGCAAGAATGCTTAAAAAAATTAATTCGTTTCCTCACTCGTTTTGCTATGTTATTAGGAGGATTTGGTAAATCGTGGCGACGAGCAGATCATAGTATTTTCTATGAGGATTATTATCCTAATAAACCCTTAATTGGCTGTCATTGGCAATGGGGGGATAAAAGTTCTTTAATCAACGATAATAAAGTCAGAGATTTAACTCACGTTCATCCTTTTATCAAAGATGTTCGCACTATTGCTAAAGAATGGATGACCTTACAAAATATCCCCATCACTCCCAATAATAGTGCTAACTGGCGAGAAAGTTGGCATCCTAAAAAAGTCGAGGTTTGGGGAAGAATTGCTGAAGATAAAGATGATTCCCTAGCCATCAAATGGCTTCACAAAGCCTATCAAAAACTGGATAATTTAAGTATCTATAAAACCTCGGTGACAGGAAGTATCAATCAAATTGGTCGTCTTTGGCATCGAATGTATCCCCAAAATAATCATCAATACCTAGAATTGTTAACAATTTTTCCTGATGACTCTGATGATTGTGCTTATTTTCTAGGTTTTCTAGACGAGAATAATGGTAAAGAGAGCAAATTTCAAAAACTTTGGCCGAAATAATCCCGTTTATAGTTAAGTACCGCGCGCAAAATTAATTACACATTTCGATAAAGCTTTTGCCTTTTACCTCGACCAGATGCGGAAACTATACGCTAAAGTAGTAGAAAGGGTCAATCCTCAAAAGGATGATGTACGCTTCTATGGGATTTCCGAAGAAGCAGTCTCTAGGGTGTTGGTGATGGGAGGTTCTCCTCCTCAACCACCCCCAACTGTCTATATCAACTAGCTTGTCCCCCAACTCTTGGCTGAAAATCGATGCAGCCTCTCCCCGACTCCCAAAACCCCGATTCTCTGGTTGAGGTGTGTCGATTGCTCTCCCCGTCAGGGTTCTACCCTTTGGTATCGGGACTTTTACCCCCCCACTACCACCTTTTTACCCTATGGATTGCAGGTGCGTCGATTTGGGTGTCTGTCTTCCCCTGTCGATAAGGCTTTCCAAGGGGTACTCCTTACCTATTAGGTCAAATAGGATTAGTTGGAAACTTTGGTATGTAACCATTATAGCAGTGTTTTGACGGTCGGCCTTACCTATTAGGTCAAATGGGATTAGTTGGAAACGGGAAGGTCATTTCCAGGTTCTCCAAAAGGCAAAACCACCCTTACCTATTAGGTCAAATAGGATTAGTTGGAAACAACTCACCATCGACGGTGAGGTTAGAACAACTGGTTCCCGGGATACCCTTACCTATTAGGTCAAATAGGATTAGTTGGAAACTGAAAATTTTGGGGATTGGCCAACACGATAGCCGTGGAAACCATCCCTTACCTATTAGGTCAAATAGGATTAGTTGGAAACGGGCTTGTTATGGAACTTGTAAAATACAAGTATTCCGGCCCTTACCTATTAGGTCAAATAGGATTATTTGGAAACGTAATTGAGACATTGCGCTTTGGTGCTTTGACTCCCGCCCAACCGCGACAGCCTTACCTATTAGGTCAAATAGGATTAGTTGGAAAACAGAAAAAGGGTTTCTAAAAGAAACCCTTTTTCTAATAAATTGTGTCAAATATATCTTGACAAAAATCGATAAAAATGTTAGAATCTAACGGCAATCTTCGCTTTATTGCATGAGTAGAAAAGGGGTTTCTCGGAGAAACCCGTTTTCTGCGATCGCTGGTCAAGGAAAAACCCAATAATTTCCCCTATTCCCTGGGATCAAAATCTGGCAGCGTCCCCAGCTTGCGAATGGTTACTTTAACATCCATAGACAAAAAGTCATCAGCATCACCAAACCAAGAACCGGAAAGAGGTATGATTTGACCGGGATGACGAGCGATCGCCACTCGAATTAAATCAAAGCCGGCGGTAATTTGATTCGTCGGATCATAATTACGCCAACCGGCCCCCGGTAGATAAACCTGTAACCAAGCATGGGTAGCGCCAGAGCCAGTCATCCCCACTTCCCCACCGTCGAGGGCAGCATCGTAGAGATAGCCACTGACAAAACGACAGGCTAAACCCAATCTTCGCAAAGCTTCGATCATCAACCAAGCATAATCGCGACAAGTTCCCGACTTTAGCCGCAGGGTTTCTCCGGGGGATTGAGTTCCTTCACTCTCCCTGGATTGGTAGGTAAAATTATCTTTGATAGCCGCCATCATTCTTGCCATGACATCGAGGGTATCATCTTGGTCCCCCGCTACAAAACTTTTGGCCCAAGCTGCCAGGCTGCCGTCGGCATCCTCAGCGTGGGGACGCATAAACGCCACTAGATCTAACCATTCATCGGGGGTGTACTGGATGGGAATTTCGATCGCCCGTTGATCGAGGGGAAAATCAGCGATCGCTTTTAAACCAAAATGTTCCGCCCTTAATCGACAGTTAACGATTAATTCTGACGCTGGTTCAGTAAATTCAAGCTCTACCACGTTGTTAGATAGAGTATCCATAGTCCAGCGCGTTTTAGCGGCAATATTCGCCTCCACAGAATAACTGATAATTCTTTCACCGTGACCGGCACTAGGCAAAAAAATCGCCCGATGTTCCCCAAAAGTTACCGGCCTACGATAATGATAGCTGGTGATGTGTTCCAAGTCGTAGATGACACTCATCCTGATTGTCCTTGATAAAGTAGCTGGTTATAATTAAATTGAAGATGGTTCTCCCTTGATCCCCCCTTAATCCCCCCTTAATAAGGGGAGTATCTGACAATTTTTAACACCCACCCACTCAGTCACTGATAACTGATAACTGATAACTGAAATGACCTTTGACCCGTTCCTCGATCGAGCTTGGAATACCGAAGACCTAGAACAAGCGCTTCGAGGTGTCGGCACTATTCAAGAAGAACTCAACTATAATCAGGCGCGCAATTCTCTGAGCAAACTTGTTGAGCGTCTGGATCTTACCTCGATCGAGAAAATTGGTCTAGAAGCGGAGATTGAGCGCCTAGTGGGACTGCTAGAAAAACTCGATCGATCCCTGATTCAAATTGCCGCTTTTGGTCTGGTGGGCCGGGGAAAATCCTCGATTTTAAATGCTCTGGTCGGTCAAGAAATCTTTACAACCGGTCCTCTACACGGAGTTACCCGCACCATTAAAGGGGTAAATTGGCAGTTAAGCAGCGATGATACTTTCCCCAATCTAGCGCGTCTGACCCTGAACGGCCATGGTAATGCTCAGGTGCAATTGCTTGATACTCCCGGTATTGATGAGGTAGATGGGCAAACGAGGGAAATTCTCGCCTGTCAGGTGGCGCAGCAGGTGGATTTAATCCTTTTTATCATCTCCGGTGATATGACCAAAGTGGAATTTTCCGCCCTGGCCAAGTTGCGGGAAGCGGGAAAACCGATGATTTTGGTCTTTAATAAAATCGATCAGTATCCCGAAGTCGATCGCCTCGCTATCTATGAGAAAATCGCCTCAGAACGGGTGAAAGAATTACTCTCCCCCGATGAGATTGTTATGGTGGCGGCCTCTCCCCTCCTGGCGGAGATGGTTAAAGGGCAGGATGGGCGGCTAAAAACGCAACGATTTCGAGGAAAACCCCAGATAGAAGCCCTGAAACTCAAAATTTTGGAAATTCTAGAGCGAGAGGGTAAATCGCTGGTAGCACTCAATTCTATGCTGTATGCAGACGAGGTAAACGAGCAAATTGTCGCCCGCAAAATGGCTATCCGTGATCGCGGTGCTAATCAATTGATTCAAAAAGCAGTGATGATCAAAGCATCGGCGATCGCTCTTAATCCGGTGACGGTGTTGGATCTGTTTACGGGAGCAGTTATCGATCTGGCTATGATTCTCGCTCTTTCTCGCTTATACGGCATCGATTTAACTCGTCAGGGGGCGATCGCTCTTTTACAAAAAATTGCCCTCAATATGGGAGGCATTAGTGCCAGCGAATTTTTAGCGGTTTTGGGCTTAAGTTCCCTAAAAGGACTGCTTGGCCTCTCAATTCCTGCCACTGGCGGCATTTCTCTCCTTCCCTATACTTCGATCGCCCTAACTCAAGCGGGAGTCGCCGGTGTATCCTGTTACGCGATCGGCCAAGTGACGAAAACCTATCTCGCTAATGGGGCCACTTGGGGACCCGATGGCCCGAAGGCAGTGGTAGCCAGTATTCTCGATTCCCTCGATGAAACCTCGATTCTCAACCGGATTAAGCGGGAATTAGGCTCAAAATTAGGGGGTGGGGGTTAGGAGAAGTGGAAATTATGAATTATGAATTATGAATTAGGGAGTGGGGAAGTGGGGAAGTGGGGAAATTTCAACTAAAACCCTAAAACCCCAACACCCCAACACCCTATCTCCTGACGACCGACTCCTAACGGTTGATCACTGATAACTGATCACTGACTAGATCAATCCAAGAAATGCTTACTATGGACGATCGCCGCTATAATAACTACTGACCCTTGAATTTGATAGATCAGACGATAGGAGTAGGCAGACTTTTCTCGGATGGTATCATCGCTAAATTCGGCGCATTTTTTCGCTTCTAGGGGACAATTTTCTAAAGAATAGCTGATATCAAGAATTCGGCGCACGACGGCCGCCGCGTAGGAAGGGGAATCCCGACTAATATAAGATGCGATCGCATCCACGTCTTCAATTGCTTTGGGCGACCAGACAAGGCGATAATTCACTCGATCAGCCATTTGTTTAAAAGACCCTCAACTTCTTCTTGGGGGATTGTATTCTCTAGAGAGCCAGCGTTCAAACTTTGACGCACTTTCTCTAGAACGTATAAATGATACTGAATATCTTCAATTGAACAATCATCGGGTAATTGATTCAAGAGGGATTCAACTTTTTGTCTAATGCTATTCATACAAGTTTGACCGAAGTTTTTAAGGAAAAGTATAAATTTAAGTTATCTATCAACTATCATCTATCATTTATCATCGGATAGAAAATTATAGTTACGCATCCTATCCTAAGCCATAGTCCCCAGAAAAGCGAGAAAAAGTTAAGAATAGATAAAGCAATTATCTAGCTTTTGTAACATTGGGGCGGGGATACTGCCAAGAATACTTAATAATTCTCCTATCTGCTCAATCTCCGCGACTTTTAGGGATTATTGACCAATAACCATCTAGCAGCCACAAGACCCCCCCAATCGCAGAAATTTTTTGTTACATTAGTTTACAGTTCCCTCAACGCCCCAGTGGGTTATTAATTTTAATGTCTTCTTCGGTTCCTTCGTCGGATTTTATCCCCTTAATCGGTCAAGAAACAGAAATCTTTAACTGGGCAAAATCCCATTATCGTAACCATACCTTTGCCAAAGATGAAAGAGTAGCCACGCGCCCCGGACTGTTATACTTTGTGGAATCTGGGGCGATTCGTATTGTTGGCAAGGCACAAGTTAACGTTATCGACCAAAAATCCCCCCGTAAACTATCTATTGCCGATAGCGAGGAAGTATTTCTCGGTTTTGTGGGTGCAGGTCAACCCTTTGAGATTTTTTCTCAATTTCCCTTTCAATTACAAGCCCAAGCTCATCTAGACCAAACCGAGTTAGTCTGGTTATACTGGGAAGATCTAGAAAAATGGCCGCAATTGCGATCGGCTGTTATGGAAACTTTTCGCCATCAATACCAGCGTAAGTTATTTTGGTTGAGTATTCTCGGTCAAAAACGCTCCCTCGATCGATTAATGGGGTTCTTGGTTCTATTATTGGAAGAATACGGTCAACCCTGTGTGGAAGGCTATTATCTTCCCTATCCCCTAACTCACGCTCAAATTGCCAGCGCCATCGGCACTACCAGAGTAACAGTAACAAGATTAATCGGTAAATTGCGACAACAAAATTCGATCTTTTTTAAGCAAGATAATCTTATCGGATTGCCCAGTTTATTTTTAAGTCAGAATTAATTTTTCTGCTGCTGGCCTTGCTGACTCAAGGTATCAATAAGTAATAGGATGAAATTAACTTCTTGGTTAGGAAAGACAGAAGGCAAGAGCTAGAAAGCTAGTTTGGCTCCAGGTTTTAAAAACCCCACACAAGAAGATTCCTATCACAAATCAGCAACGCCAGAAATCTATTATGACCGCACAAACCCCGCCATCGCTCTCCGTTCTCTACGAGGAAGATTTTGTTCTCTGGACAGAAAAAACCGCCGAACTGTTAAAGCGAAAAGAGTTTGACAGGGTGGACTGGGAAAATCTGATCGAGGAAGTCGAATGGATGGGAAAAAGTGAGCGCCAGGCCGTAGAAAGTTTATTAACTCAACTATTAATTCATCTTTTAAAACTGAGTTATTGGACAGCGGAAAGAGAACGAAACGCGCGTCATTGGCTAGGAGAAATCGCCACTTTTCGAGTACAACTGCAAAAAAAGATAAAAAACCCAACGCTGAAAAATCATGCCATCAATTCCTTCGCAGAGGCCTATTCGGACGCGAGACAAACCCTAATTGATGGGAGAATTGTCGATAAAAATGCTATTCCCCTAGAGTCTATATTGACTCTCGAACAAGTATTAGATGGGGATTGGTTCCCCATCGATATCGCACCTTTTCTTAGTTAAGATTTAATCCAGAGCGGAAGGTTAAGAGCCACTGGTACTTAGTTCGAGGTTATCTCAAAATAATTTTACCCTGCGCTTGTTCTGCTAACACTTGCTCTAGTGCCGGCTGTTCAGAAAGAGGGATATCTCCAAAGCGAATGACCGATGTTTCCTGACAAATGAGATAATCTGGATTAAGCTGCCTTAACAGAGCCTCAGCTGCAGATGCGATCGCTTGTTTAATCTCTTCATCTGAATGAGGTTGAGTCGTCTGGAAAAGATCAGATTGCATAAAAAGTCTAAGCCAATCAAAACGCTATGGTTGCATTTATTTTAACACCAAAAAAGCGATCGCACTCTAAAAACATAGCGAAATCGCCCCTAATTTAAGACTTCAATTGTTGCTCGATTTGCCAGTTTTCTATTAAACACTAACTAGCAAAGTCAAATACTGGCGTTTCAATTACCCGTTTTGGTCGCTTATTTTCCCAGATAATTTCCTGCAAGCGTTCGACAGTTTCTGGTGCAAAAAAACGCTCTCCCGTTTCTACACAGACTCTAGCGGGGACATTTTCTATAATAAAAAAATTGCCATTGATTTCAAGGGTATAGGTAACTTCTTGTTCAATTAAGATTTCTTGTCTAGAATTAGTTGACATCTGGTGTTCTCCTTGATTTAAAATCAATCCATAAATTTGGATCGGGTTCATATAGGGTAATAATTTTGAGCAAAGGGCGAGAGGGATAGCTACAATGAATGTGTAAGGCTCTATTAATTAGAGTAAATCCCAACAGTAAACAGCTTGCACCATACTTATCAGCCGGATAATCTTCAATAATTTCGCTTTGTTCCATCGCCTCCCGTAATTCTTGAACACTGATCTGACGCAGGATACTTTGATTGACAGCGTGTTGAGAAAATTCAAATTGGTTTTGTCTAACTTTTTGACGAATTTCCTCAATCATTTCTGTCATAGCCGCCTTTAATCTGGTAGTAAATATCCGTTGCTGTCATTTCGCCAAATAACTGATCTTTAATTTCTAAATAATTTAGAGGTTGGGATGCTGTTTCTCTTAGAAAGAAAGCCGCCTTTTTTAGCAATTCCCAATCTCTCTACGAGAGCTTTAACTCCCTCTTTTCTAATTTCCTCAATCTCAGGAATCGTTAAATCTGTTGGAACTTTCATAGTAATTTTTCGGCTCTCCCGTATTTGTGGTGATAAGAAAAGGTTATCTAAGGGAGGGTGTATGCCATACGCCCCTACAGAAAAGGAATTTGCCAGGCTGTACTAGGATTATAACACAAAAAGCGATCGCCCTCTACAAATATAGCGTGATCGCATCTAATTCGAGACTATAGCTTTATTCGCCATTCGCTTCGCTTTCTTATAAATACTCAATCCCGCCCTGCATTTTGTCAGGACTCAGCCTTTAGGTTAGCCTGTACTGTAGAAGCAAGAGTTTTGTTATCTCGCATTACTCTGATCAACAATCTTAAGGCTTCGTTAACCGCATCAGCAGTGGGAAACATTTCTGCGACATCAGGCTCCAAGCGCACAGTGACTCCACCAAAGCTTTTTCTTCCAGAGCCTAACTTTCTAACTCGGAGGTGCTTCAAGTCATACTCTGTCCGTAAATCATCTTCCATTTCTGGCTCATCCCTCTTCTTGACATCCTCACCGCCGTAAAACGGACGGTGATTCCCAAACCTCACGATTTGGGTTTCTGCTTCTTTCCCTTGCGGGGTTCCGCACCTGCCTTAACAGATTTACTCTGTTCTGGTCTTATGGTCGCTCTACAGACTGAC
>NZ_JADBSA010000340.1:0-18989 GCF_020246945.1 Microcystis sp. M113S1
GGGGGAAAATTCAGGTACTTTTTCCCTGAAAATTAGGTAGTTGACCACCTGAAAATCGGTAAAACCCATCCCCCATCCCCCATCCCCCAACCCCCAACCCCCAACCCCCACCGAAAAACTTTTTCAGCAGACCCTAATTATCTTAGTATTCGCACTAACCCACTCTGCTGATTTGTTCTAAAACCTGCCGCCATAAACCCGAATTAGAGACGGCTAAAACTTCGCTAGAATCAGCTTGTAGGGGATTACCTGACCAATCGCTAATTATTCCGCCCGCACCTTCAATAATCGGGATTAAAGCACAAAAATCGTAGTATTTCAGGTCTGATTCTAGGATTACCATCGGCATGGCAGTGCAGCCAGTGGCTAACATCATATAGTTATAACAATCACCCCCAAAAGCGGTACGTTTACAGACGGTTTGCAGCTGACGAGCGATCGCTTGTTGTCGTTCTGTGATAAACATTAAGGGAGTGGTGGAGGCTAAACAGGCATTTTTTAAGACAAGTTCCCGATCTTGACGGTAGGGATTAACAATCATCCGGTTATTATAAAGACTCGCTTTTCCCTTCACTCCTAACCAGCGATCGCCTAAAATCGGTTGATCGACAATTCCTAAAATCGGTTGATTTTCTGCCACTAGGCCGATTAAAGTCCCAAAAATCGGTAATCCCTTGACAAAAGAGGATGTTCCATCGATCGGATCCAACACCCAATAACGACCACTTTGGGCGGGAATATTGGCTCCTTCTTCCCGAATAACCCCATCTTCGGGTAATTCTCGCCGAATAATCGCTACCATCGCCTCCTCAGCTTCTTGATCGGCGATTGTTACTATTGAGGAAACTTGATCGAGTTTTGTCTCGGTTTCTAGATGGGGCTGCCGAAAATAGCGCCGGATAATCTCTCCAGAAGCGTCCGCTAATTGATGAGCTAGTTGGATAGTGCGATCAATATTCATCAATAAAAGTTATCCATATAGGAAAACAATAATGTTTATTTATGGTAAAGGAGAGATGGGGAGGTGGGGGATTTAGCTGGAAATTTCCCTATCACCCTAAATCCCTATTGCCTCTTGCATAGTGCGATCAATATTCATCAATAAAAGTTATCCATACAGGCAAACAATAATGTTTATTTATGGTAAAGGAGAGATGGGGAGGTGGGGGATTTAGCTGAAATTTCCCTATCACCCTAAATCCCTATTGCCGCGTCGAACCTAGAACTATCAATGGGTAACAGTTTGATTTTGACTCCATAATTAAATTAGTCAACGATCGACCCAATCTCAAGACGAGAAAAAATTAATCTATTAGGAGTTTAGCTGATGACGGCTTTTACGGAAAATGACCTAAAAAGGTTAGAAGATTTGATTATCAGTGGACAAAAAGCGATCGAAACTCGTTTAACCTCTTTGGAGAATGGACAAAAAGCGATCGAGAATAGTGTCGGAGAGATCAAAAGAGAAATTCAGGTCTTGGAGATAGGACAGACGGAAATTAAGGGAGAAATCAGGACTTTAGACGCAAAAATCACGGGTTTAAATGAAAGAGTGAAACTGATCGAGGTATCCGTGGGAAAAATTCCCGATTTAGCTGAAAAAATTGGCGAGGTAAAAAACTGGAAACAGATCGGTATATCGATTGTGACTGCTTTTGTGGGTGGGGTAATTGGTTGGTTAATTCGGGGAAAATAAAACTAGGCAATGTAACATAGTATTAAGCATTTGTATATTTTTATTAATTTTTATGGAACAGACAGCTTTAAATCTGATCGCGATTACCGTTTTTTCGATCACTCTTTCCGTGTTTGTCAGTCCTTTGCTGTCTATTTCGCCTTTTGTTCCCGCTTTGGCTACTCTTAGCCTCTTGGGATTAGTTACCGTTGATACTCTCACCTTTAATAACCGGGGCGTGACTTTGCTACTGGATGCTCTTTCTCCTAGTAAACACCGTCAAAGAGTTATTCACCACGAAGCCGGACATTTTCTCACCGCTTATATTTTAGGCATTCCGATCGCTGGTTATAGTTTGACCGCTTGGGAAGCCTTTCGTCAAGGCCAGGAGGGAGTCGGCGGTGTTCAATTTGACCTAGCAGATTTAGAGCAAAAAGTCAAGAATTTTAGCGATTTTCCTGCTTTTTTAGAGCGAATTTCTACGGTGTGGATGGCGGGAATTGCTGCCGAAACCTTAGTTTATGGTAAAGCGGAAGGGGGAGAAAGCGATCGATTTTATCTGCAATCGGCCTTAAAATTAGCGGGGGTTTCCGAGAATAATTATGCCCAAAAAGAGCGCTGGAGTTTATTACAGGCAAAAACTCTTTTAGAAAAACAACAGACTGCCTATCAAGCTTTAGTGATAGCTATGGAAAAAAGGGCCAGTGTGGAAGAATGCTGTCGGGTGATTAGTGAAAGTTTAGTATAACGGGAAAAGTAATCAGGGATGAATTTGATGATTTCCCCGTTAAATTTTTATGAATAATCAGATCAATCAATCCGATCAGCGATTAGCTTTAATTGTGCACGGAGCAGTACAAGGGGTCGGTTTTCGTCCTTTTGTTTATCGATTAGCAACGGAATTAAACTTAGCCGGTTGGGTGAATAACACAGCAGCGGGAGTTTTTATTGAAGTCGAGGGCAATCGAGACAAACTAGAAACTTTTTTGACTCGATTATCTTTAGAAAAACCACCTCGATCGCTAATTGAAAATATTGAGACTCAATGGTTAAATCCCGTCGGTTATCAAAACTTTAGCATACGTCCTAGCAGCGGCGGTGAAAAAAATACAATTGTTCTGCCCGATTTAGCCACTTGTCCCGATTGTTTAGCCGATATTTTTGACCCGAATAATCGTCATTATCGCTATCCTTTTACTAACTGCACTAACTGCGGTCCTCGCTACAGTATTATCGAGAGTTTGCCCTACGATCGCAGTGCCACAACTATGAGGGGTTTTAATCAGTGTCCCGAATGTCAAAGGGAATACGAAAACCCTCTGGATCGCCGTTTTCATGCCCAACCGAATGCCTGTCCTCGCTGCGGACCCCAAATTAGTCTTTTAGATAGTCAAGGCTCTGTATTAGCGGAAAAAGATCAAGCTTTAATCGCTACTGCTAGAGCAATTAAACAGGGAAAAATTATAGCGGTCAAAGGGTTAGGAGGATTTCACCTAGTCGTCGATGCAAGAAATACGGAAGCAGTGCAAAAATTGCGACAACGCAAACAGCGACCAGATAAGCCTTTTGCCGTGATGTATCCTAATCTTGAGTTAGTGAAAAAGCATGGTTATGTATCTTTTTTAGAATCGCAATTATTGCAGTCTCCTGCAGCGGCAATTGTCCTGATTAAACAAAGAAAAAATTATCTTTCTCCTTCGGTTTCTCCGGGTAATCCCTATCTAGGAGTCATGTTACCCTATACTCCCCTACATCATCTTTTATTAGCAGAATTAGGCTTTCCTATTGTAGCAACCAGTGGTAATCTAGCCGATGAACCTATCTGTATTGAGGAAAAAGAAGCTTTAGAAAAATTGGTAACAATCGCCGATTTTTTTCTAGTTCATAATCGTCCCATTGTTCGACCAGTGGATGACTCTATTATCAGGGAAATGGCGGGAAAAGCGATGATTTTGCGGCGGGCGCGGGGATATGCTCCCTTTCCCGTTAAAGTTAATGATGGAGATTTTCCTCCGATTCTGGCCGTGGGAAGTTATTTTAAAAATACCGTGGCTATCTATCAAAAAAATCAAGTTTTTATCAGTCAACATATCGGCGATTTAGATACGGTTAATGCTGTCAATCATTTTGAAAATATTCTCGATAGTTTAAAAAAATTATACGAGTTTGTACCAGAAATTATTGCCTGTGATGCCCATCCTGAATATCTAGCGACCAAGTACGCTTATAGTTTAAATTTACCCGTTATTCCCATTCAACACCATTACGCTCACGTTTTATCCTGCATGGCAGAACATCAGCTACAACCTCCGGTTTTAGGGGTTGCTTGGGATGGAACAGGATACGGTTTAGACGGCACAATTTGGGGGGGAGAATTTATCCATATCACTGCCGATTCTTGGCAGCGAGTCGCCCATTTTAAACCCTGGCCATTACTGGGAGGAGAAAAAGCGGTTAAAGAACCCAGACGAGTGGCTTTAGGATTACTAGAAGTTATGGAAAATACGGCTAGGATAAAATCAGCTTTTAGTGAACAGGAATGGTCGATTTTTAGGCAAATGTTAACCAAAAAAATTAATTGTCCTTTAACTTCTAGTGTCGGGCGTTTGTTTGATGGTGTGGCGGCGATTCTAGGTTTATGTTATCAATTAAGTTTTGAGGGACAAGCAGCAATGCAGTTAGAATTTGCCCTTGAGAGCATTAAAACGGAGGAATATTACAATTTTTCTTTGTCCGCCGACTCACCCATAGTTATTGATTGGAATCAGATAATTTTAGGAGTTGTTGAGGATTTAGAAAAACAAGGACAAATCGGCATAATTGCCGCTAAATTTCATAATAGTTTAAGTGAGATTATTGTAGAAATTGCTCATAAAATAGGCAGAGAAAAAATTCTCCTGACGGGAGGCTGTTTTCAAAATCGTTATCTGACGGAAAGAACAATTAATCGCTTACAAGCTTCGGGATTTCAACCCTACTGGCAGCAAACTGTTCCCACTAATGATGGTGGTATTAGCCTTGGTCAAATTATCGGGGCTTTTTCTAGACTCAAACAGTTCTAGAATAGCCGACAATCTACATTTTTATTGGGTTATGTCAGCAGCGTTAAAGATCAACCACAGAGACAGAAAGAACAGAGAGAGCCGATTTTTTTCTAGACTGTTGGGATTGTCGAAAATTGAAATCTTAGCTTAAACGATGCCACTCAACGATTTTATTGCCTACTTTCAAAATGATTGCTTGACCTAAACCCAGTTCTTGTGTCACATTAACTAGATGGGCGAAATTTTGACGGGTGATTGCTAGTCCCTGCAAACAGGCTAGAAAATCGAGACAGAGAACCGTAGAAAATTCCCAGGTTTGTCGGTAAACACGGCAATTATCCGGTAAAAAAGCCACAAGAGCGCGAAAATGAGTCAAAGCGGCTTTCTCAAAATTGGCGCTAGTGCAGTCAAAAGACGAGTGCTGATAGCTCATAAAAACTTTGCTTGATAGGGAGAGAGCAGGGTTTTCCTCAGACTAGCACCTCGCTTCTGGGGATCACGTTCCCTTTAGAATTTCTCAATAGACTGGCAAATCCCCCCAGAGGAGTATCGTTACTCGCGAGCAAATTGCTAGAAGCTAGGTTTATTCCCAGAGATAGTGTACTTTAGATATTGATGTCCTTCCGGCTGGCAAGATAACCTATAAATTTCCCCACTCGTCCCCAGCGATAAAAGGCTGTATTTAGTCAAAAATCAAGTGTTGACTTTGATGCCAAACTTGCCTAGTAAAAAATGATCACAGCCTCAAGTTGCCGCTTAACTAATTGACTACTTAACTGATAACTGGTAACTAAGATTATGAATAATGCAATTGTCAAACCGAGAGATGTACAAGTAGCACCTATTGCCGTCGATACTTTTGTCTTTCGTTCCCGCACTTGGGACCGGTTAAAATTCGAGATCGAATACGGATTACAAAAGGGAACCACTGCCAATAGTTATTTGATTAAAAGTGAAAAAGTCGCTCTTTTTGATCCACCGGGGGAATCATTCTCGGCTATATTTTTAGAGGCTTTAACTAAAAGAATCGATCCGAAAACCATTGATTATATTATTCTCGGTCACGTTAACCCCAATCGTGCCGTTACCCTCAAGGCACTTTTAGAAATCGCTCCTCAAGTCACTTTTGTTTGTTCTAATCCGGGGGCAATTTCCCTGAAAAAAATTCTCGAAACCGAAGCATTAAATTTGTTCGTTGTCAAGGGGGAAGAAATATTAAATTTAGGAGCAAACCATCAATTAGAATTTATCCCCACTCCTAACCCCAGATTTCCCGATCAACTCTGTACCTACGACAGCAAAACTGATATTCTCTACACCGATAAATTATTCGGGGCGCACGTTTGTGGCGACCAAATTTTTGATGAGGGTTGGAGCGTTTATAACGAAGATCGGCGTTATTATTTTGATTGTCTCATGGCTCCCTATGCCAGCCAAATTAGCAACGCTTTGGAGAAATTAGCCGCTAAATCGCCCTTATTTTATGCCGTTGGTCACGGTCCTCTGGTGCGTTACGCGATGCACGAATTGACCCTTTCCTATCAACAATGGTTAGCAGTACAAAAGTCCCAAGAGTTGACAATCGCCCTGATTTATGCTAGTGCCTACGGCAACACCGCCACCCTCGCTCAAGCGATCGCCATGGGGATTACGAAAGCGGGAGTAGCAGTCACGGCGATTAATGCCGAGTCCGCCGAACCAGACGAGATCAAAACGGCGATCGAAAAAAGTGTCGGTTTGATCTTTGGTTCCCCCACTTTGGGAGGACACGCACCGACTCCTATCCAAACCGCCTTGGGGATTACCCTAGCAAATGGCGATAAAAGCAAGCTGGTGGGGGTTTTTGGTTCCTACGGTTGGAGTGGAGAAGCGATCGATCTTTTGGAAGGTAAATTCCGGGATGGCGGTTATCGCTTCGGTTTTGAGCCAATTCGGGTTAAATTTAAACCCACGGAGGCAATTTTAAAGACCTGTGAGGAAGCGGGAACCGATTTCGCTCAAGCAGTCAAAAAAGCTCGCAAAAGCAGACAACCGAAAACTAATGTTAACCAATCCCAAAGCGATCGGCGATCGCAAGCTCTCGGACGTTTGGTGGGTTCTCTCTGTATCGTCACCTGCGAATTGGGGGAATTGCGCGGCGCCATGTTAGCCTCTTGGGTGTCGCAAGCGACGTTTACACCCCCCGGATTGACTATTGCCGTGGCGAAAGAACGAGCGATCGAGTCTCTGCTTTATAGCGGTACGCCTTTTGTCCTTAATATCCTCCAAGAAGGTCAACATTTGGCTTTAATGAAGCATTTTCTTAAACCTTTTGCCCCCGGAGAAGATCGTTTTGCTAATATCGAAACCACTAAAGCTGAGAACGGTGGGCCGATTTTGGCCGAAGCGCTCGCTTATCTGGAATGTCGGGTAGAACAACGAATGGAGTGCGGTGATCATTGGCTGCTTTATGCGATCGCAGAAAAAGGCAAGGTTTTACACCAGGGTTTAACCGCCATCCATCATCGCAAATCTGGCAGTTACTATTAATTTGTCGTTATGATCATTTCAGGGGGTGTTTTCAATCAGGATAACCCACCCTGATTGGTCTAATACTAAATCAGGCTACATATCAGGAGAGGCACTCATGCAAAAGGGGGAATAAATAATCAGTTTTTAATAACCGGATTTAGTATAAAAATATATTCTTATGAAAAGCATTGTTTTAATTGTTGGCTTTGAAACCTTTAACAGTAATTTGTATCGGCAATCGGGCCTGTTGGCTAGTTCTAAATGTCCCGATTTAGAGGTAAAAGTATTTAGCGATAAATCCTTAACTAGCGAACCGGAAATAGTCGAGCAAGCTTTAGCCACTGCCGACGTTTTTTTTGCTAGTTTGATCTTCGATTACGATCAAGTTACTTGGCTGCGGCAACGAGCAGCACAGATTCCGATTCGCTTAGTTTTTGAGTCTGCTTTAGAGTTAATGAGTTTAACCCGTTTGGGAGAATTTGCCATCGGGGATAAACCAAAAGGAATGCCAAAACCAATTCAATTTATCTTGAGTAAATTTTCCAGTGGCAAGGAAGAAGATAAGTTAGCCGGTTATCTCAGTTTCCTCAAAACCGGTCCGAAACTACTGAAATTTATTCCCGCTAAAAAAGTTCAAGATTTGCGTAATTGGTTAATTATTTACGGTTATTGGAATGCGGGAGGAACGGAAAATGTTGCCGCTATGTGTTGGGTAATTGCCCAAAAATATCTAGGATTAAAAGTACGGGAAATACCCGAAGTTATCGAAACTCCCAATAAGGGACTATTACACCCCGATTATAACGGTTATTTTCTCACTCCCCAAGAATATTTGGCTTGGTATGAAAAAAATAAATCTCTTGATAAACCAGTGGTTGCCCTGCTGCTTTATCGGAAGCACGTTATCAGTAAACTGCCCTATATTAATCAATTAATCCGCCATTTTGAAACGGCTAATTTAATTCCCTTACCCGTGTTTATTAACGGAGTGGAAGGCCATACAATTGTTCGGGATTGGTTAACCACAGACTACGAAATTCAGCAAAGAAAAAAAGGAATCATTGAAACTCCTTCTTTAAGTAAAGATGCGGTGACAGTAGATGCAATTGTTTCGACGATTGGCTTTCCTTTGGTGGGGGGTCCTGCGGGTTCTATGGAAGCAGGAAGACAGGTAGAAGTGGCTAAACGAATTCTGTCCGCTAAAAATATTCCTTATCTTATCGCTGCCCCTTTATTAATTCAAGATATTTATTCTTGGACAAGACAGGGAATCGGTGGTTTACAGAGTGTGGTTCTATACGCTTTACCGGAATTAGATGGAGCAATTGATACGATTCCTCTGGGGGGATTAGTGGGGGAAACTATCTATTTAATTCCCGAAAGATTACAGCGTTTAACTGGACGTTTGCATAGTTGGATTAAGTTACATAAAACCCCTCCGCAAGAACGCAAAATAGCCATCATTCTCTATGGATTTCCCCCGGGTTATGGGGCAGTTGGTACGGCAGCTTTATTAAATGTTCCCCGGAGTTTAGTTAAGTTTTTACAAGCTTTACAAGCGCAGGGTTATAATGTGGGAACGATTCCCGAAGACGGGGAAGAAATTATTCAAAAAGTTAAATTTGCCGATGATGAAAATCTCTCTAAAGAAAATCGTTTATCGATAGAAACTTTAGAAAATTGGCTAGGTTATCTGTTAACTTCCCGCATCGAAAAACACTGGAAATCTCTGAAAGATGCGGGGATAAAAACTGTTGGCAACCAGTATCATTTAGGGGGGATTGAGTTAGGTAATGTCTGGATTGGAGTGCAACCACCTTTAGGAATTGCTGGGGATCCGATGCGGTTAATGTTTGAAAAAGATTTAACTCCTCACCCTCAGTATGCAGCCTTTTATCAGTGGTTACAAAAAGATTTTAAGACCGATGCGATCATTCATTTTGGTATGCACGGAACTGTTGAATGGTTGCCCGGTTCACCCCTAGGAAATACCGGTTATTCTTGGTCAGATATTTTATTAGGAGATTTACCGAATTTATATATTTATGCCGCTAATAATCCCTCGGAATCTATCCTAGCTAAACGTCGCGGTTATGGAGTGTTAATTTCCCATAATGTGCCACCCTACGGACGAGCGGGGTTGTATAAAGAATTGATGATTCTGCGAGATTTGATTGCAGAATTTCGAGAAAATCCTGAGAAAAATTACGCTTTAAGAGATAGTATCCTCCAAAAAATTATTGATACAGGTATCTCTAAAGACTGTCCTTTTCTGGAAGCAGAAAAACAGGGAATAGAATTCACTTTAGAAAATGCCAAATTATTTAGTCGCTATGCACTAACCGATTATTTTGTCAAGGTGTATAATTACCTACAAATCGTCGAACAAAGACTATTTTCTTCAGGTTTACACACCCTAGGAACTGCTCCCAATCAGGAAGAATTAAAAGGTTATCTTGATGCTTATTTTACCGATTTATCTGAGCGAGAATTTCAGCAAATTATCGCTGAAGAAGCAACCAATGAAAAGGTTAAAGAAGGCATTGCTATTAAAAATTTATTAGGACAAAATAGCGAGGAATTAACTAATCTTTTGCGGGGATTAAATGGGGAATATGTACCCCCAGCACCGGGGGGTGATTTACTCCGAGATGGTGCGGGAGTTTTGCCCACAGGACGCAATATACACGCTTTAGATCCCTACCGGATGCCTTCCCCGGCAGCCTACACCCGCGGACGAGAAATCGCCAAAAAACTGCTAGAACAAAACTTAACCGAAAAAGGAAAATATCCCGAAACTGTAGCGGTTTTACTCTGGGGATTAGATGTGATTAAAACTAAGGGTGAATCCTTAGGTATTCTCTTAGAATTAGTCGGTGCGGAACCGGTGAAAGAGGGGACGGGAAGAATTGTCAGGTATGAATTAAAACCCCTAGAAGAAATTGGACACCCGCGCATCGATATTCTGGCTAATTTATCGGGAATTTTTCGGGATACTTTTATCAATATTATCGAGTTATTAGATGATTTAATGCAGCGGGCAGCCGAGATAGAAGAATCGGAAAATGATAATTATATCCGTAAGCACTATTTAGCCTTAAAAAGTCAAGGAATTGACAATGCCAGCGCTCGTTTATTTTCCAATCCTGCTGGAGATTTTGGCTCTTTAGTTAATGACCAAGTAGTGGAGGGAAATTGGGACAATGACAACGAATTAGCGAAAACTTGGGAAAAGCGTAATGTTTTTAGTTATGGTCGTCAAGATAAGGGACAAGCGCGGCCAGAAGTGCTACAACAGTTATTAAAAACCAGTGAAAGTATTATCCAAGAAATTGACTCGGTAGAATACGGTTTAACCGATATTCAGGAATACTACGGCAACACGGGAGGATTAAAATTAGCCGCAGAAAAACAAAGCGGTAAACGGGTAATGACAAGTTTTGTCGAGAGTTTTTCCAATGATACAACTCCCCGCAAATTAGAGGAGGTTTTGCGCTTAGAATACCGCAGTAAATTACTCAATCCTAAATGGGCCAAGGCCATGGTTAATCAAGGTTCCGGTGGGGCCTACGAAATCTCCCAAAGAATGACCGCTTTAATTGGTTGGGGCGGTACGGCTAATTTTAGTGACGATTGGGTGTATGATCAGGCAGCCGATACCTACGCTTTTGATGCAGAAATGGCGGAAAAATTGCGTCAAGCTAATCCCGAAGCTTTCCGTAATATTGTCGGTAGAATGTTAGAAGCACAGGGTCGCGGTTTTTGGCAAGCAGACCCCGACAAATTAGAGAAATTACAGGAATTATATCAATTGACCGATGAAAAGTTAGAAGGGGTTACTTAGGGTCTGCTGAATAAATCTAAAAACCTTGTTGGATAATATCTTTAGGCTTTTTTGAAATCAAAAAGTGCCAGCGATTGGGGTGATTGGGAGGAAAATTAGGTAATTGACTCCCTGAAAATTGGTAAAACCCCACACCCCACACCCCACACCCCACACCCCACACCCCACACCCCACACCCCACACCCCACACCCCACACCCCACACCCCACACTCATGGCAACAGGGGATTGTTGTGATAATCTGATTTCCCTCCTGTTTTACTCAGCAGATGGATATTTTCAATCAGGATTGATTTTTCTAACGCTTTAGCCATATCGTACAAAGTCAAGGCTGCCACAGATACTGCCGTTAAAGCTTCCATTTCTACACCGGTTTCCGATTTTGTCACCACTTCTGCCCGAATTTCGTAACCGGGTAACTCTGCTTTCGGGATAATCTGAACATTGATTTTTTGCAGGGGTAAGGGATGGCAAAGAGGAATTAAGCAGGAAGTTTGTTTGGCAGCCATAATTCCCGCTAATCTTGCCGTCCCTAAAACGTCCCCTTTAGGCGCATTTCCCTGTTCTATGGCTTCAAAAGTCGTTTTTAGCATTCTCACTTGTCCTAGCGCGATAGCAGTGCGTTTAGTGGGCATTTTCTCCGATACATCCACCATCTGGGCTTCGCCTTGGCTGTCGAGATGAGATAATTTTTCTTTACCCTCTTGCGTCATTGAATGAACCTGTGCTATAGTGGTTTACTGTTGAGAAAAACAAGGGCTTGTAGCTTAGTGGATTAGAGCGTGTGGCTACGGACCACAAGGTCGGGAGTTCGAGTCTCTCCAAGCCCGTTAGATACAATGGCATATACTACAGGAATTAGGGACCTAGGGTTCCTAATTCCTTTGGTTTTTTGCTCAAAACTCCCTCAAGTCCCCATCTGCCCATCTTCCCACTTTCCTATACTTTTTAAACAGGATTTAGTATCATCAGCCAGTTTTGCTGGAGTATTTTTTACCCTCAAACAGTGAAAGAAACTAAACTTTTAGGATTGTATAATATGAATTCTCCTGCACCTGTGCCGACACCCTTTCAAGTTGCTTTAGAGCGTTACCAGAATGCTCTAAATTATTTAGATACTTCTCATAATAAATCTCTGAAAAAAGAACAGGCTTTAGAAATTATTGCCGCCAGAGATGTTCTTCATAAACAAATGGAAGCTGAGGCGGAAATTTCGGTTGATATGCGATCAAAATTAATCGAACAAGATAATAGATTAAAACAGAAAAGCTACAAAATTACTCAAGTTCTTGACTTAGCTGAATATCGGGAGACTTTACCTATTTCTGATAAGGCTTGGTGGTGGCATTTAGAAAGTAGGGAATCTCTGCATCCTTGCAATCGCTTTGATTGGCTATTGAGAATCGGTAAACTGGTTTTATTAGGGGTTAATTTTACATTAATCGGAACGATTGCTACTCGGTTTCTTAGTGGTGGTTCAGGTTTGCTAGAAATAGGGGGTGTTATTTTTTCGACTTTCATTTCTTTATTACAAACTGAAAATGCTCTCACACGAACGCGCCAGAAGGGTTTTGTTAAGTTAATGAAATTTCTTGGGATTGCTGAACATTGGTATGAAGAAATACAGTTTTCTGTAACAGTAATAGTCTTTGCTTTTCTCTTGGGAATTTATCTAAATTTCTCTTGGTTTTCTGAGTTTTATAAGCAAGCAGGAAGCCGTTTACAATCTCCTCCGCCAGCAAGCCAAGAACTTCCTAATTTAGCCTTAGCAGAAGAAAAGTATTTAAAAGCAATTGAGTTAGATGCAGATAATCTAGATGCTCATTATAAGTTGGCAACACTTTATGAAGATTTACAGGATTTGACTAATGGGAAGAAACACTATTTAATTGCGGCAAAAGGTGGTTTTATAGATGCTTATAATAATCTCGCTTATTGGTATCTGCGCGATAATAAGAATGCAGAAGCAGTAGAGTTACTGGAAAAAGCCAAGAGATTATTGGCAGAAAAAGATGAAAAACTAGACCAATTTACTGAAGATGAGAAACGCAATTTAGCAGTACAAAAATATAGTATTTATAAAAATCTAGGCTGGGCCAGATTTAAGCAAAATCGCAGTGAAGATGCAATTCCTAATCTTTTAGTTGCTATTCGTATCGCTGAAAATCCAGCTTATCAGAAATTTATCCGCAATCCCGGTGCTGCTTTTTGTATTTATGCTCAACTTTTAGAAAAAGAAGACAAGAAATTATCTCAGGAAAATTGGCGTAAATGTCTTAATTTAGCTCAAGGGAGGGTAATTAATACAGAGGAGGAGCAATGGTTATATGAAGCGAGAAAAAAATTAAAGTGAAGTAAAATTTACTGACTATTCTCTGAGTAATGCGCTAAATCCTTCTTGCTGAAAATGCTTATCAAAAGTTAATATTTCATAGATTTCCAGTTGTCTCATAATCTGCATGGAAGCACAATCAGTTAAACTGTAACCTTTATCTAACCGTCTTTGATAAAAATCAAAAGCTTGCTGAAATTGTTCACTGGTTTGGGGAATAATTATGGTTTTGCTGTCATTGCGTAAATCATGGGTTAGACGAATAGCTGATTTACGCAAAAATTCCCCTCTAGTGCATAAAGCATTGAGCAATTCTGTGAGAACCATTTCACTGGTAACACCTCTAAAATTACCCAGTCTTGCTGCCATAGCTGTAGCTAATGGATTAAGATTATCGCCAAAATCAGCAAGAGCCTGTAAATAGGATGTATCTAAGAAAATTTTTCTCATTCTTCCTCATCTTCTCTCGGTGCGCCATACATATAGTGTTCAAAATTACGCGCAAAGTCTCTGGGAAAGTGTTTTCGCCATTCTGATTGGGGAACAACGTTACCAATCTCAACAATTCTTTGCCAAAAAGGTTTTTTGCGAAATTCTGGGTCATTTTCCAGTGCGTCCCATTTAGCATCGAGTTCTTCCATTGATAACTCAGGCTCTTCGGATGTGTTAGACGTTGAATGATTGTTTAAGTTAGTCATGATTAAAGGTTCCTCAAGTTCTTTGATTAAATCGTCTGATTCTACAGTTGAGTGAGGGTTTTGTGTGTCCATGATTGATAAGAAGTGATAGTTTACTTTTATTATAGCATTTTTGAGTTGGAGCGAGGTACGGAGATCATCGAGGGGAATTAACCACAGAGACACAAAGAACACAGAGATTATTCACCGATGTTATAATTTATACTGATGATGGCAAGAGAGCCGAATGTTTAACTGAAAGTTTGACATTATTTTATGTATAGACTACATTATAGTTATGGAATGGAATATTATATTTGATCCAGATTTTAGGTTCTGGTTTTATCAACAAGAACAGGGACTTCAAAATGAAGTATTTGCTGTTTTAACTGTATTGATGAAACTTGGACCAGCACTGGGGAGACCACGAGTTGATACTATTGAAGGATCTTCTTTTAAGAATATGAAAGAGCTTCGTATTCAGTATAAAGGTGAACCTTGGCGTGTTTTATTTGCCTTTGATCCTCATCGACAAGCAATTTTACTTGTTGGGGGGAACAAGTCAGGTAACAAAAGATGGTACAAAGAAAATATTCCTATAGCAGATCAACGTTATCAAAAATATCTGGAAAAACTTAAGGAAGAAAAGTCATGAAAGAATATACCAACTTCTCGGAAGAATTCAATAAACTTGGTAAAGAACGACAAGCAAGTATTAAAGCAAGAGCTTCTCAAATTTATTTAGAGGAACTTACGCTTAAGTATTTGCAAGAAAAACTAGGTTTATCTTTATCAGAATTGGCAGAGCATCTTGAAGTACAGCAATCAATAGTACCTAGACTTAAACAAGAGTAAAATCTAGAGCTAAATACACTGCGCGAAGTAGTTAACGCATTAGGTGGAACTGTCGAAATTATTGTCAAAATTCCCAACAAAGAACCTATAATTATTGGTGACTATTCAGAAACGAAGTGTAATTAACCACAGAGACACAGAGGACACAGAGATTATTTGCCAATATTATAATTGATACTCAATAATAAAGGTGTTCGCTTGTTTCAAGGCAGAAAATATTTATATGAAGCTAAAAAATAGTTAAAATAGAAGGGTAGTTTTGAAAAAAATAGGTTCTCCTACATTTTGGGCAAACGAGAAAACCCGTTTTTATTAAAAACCCGTTTTCTGAAAAACCCCGTTTTCTGAAATCGCACCAGATGAGGACTAAAGTTCAACAACGAAACTAATTAAATCCAAAACCTCAATTGATTCTAGTTATGAATAAATTTCTCAAACTCTTTACCCCCATTTCCCTGATATTAATTACGGTAGGATTTTCGTCGGCGACTTTCAGTAACACTGTTGGAGTTAACACAATTTTTGAGGTAAAAGGGAAAGTTACTGTCAAGAAACCACAATGGAAAAAACCGCTTCCTGCTTCTGTCGGACTTACCCTCAGTTTTGAGGATAAGTTAGAAGTGGCAGCTAACGCTTCTGTTCAGGTTTATTGTAGTAATCTCAAGAAGTGGACGGTTAAACCGGGAAGGTATATTGTTTCTAGTGGCTGTCCTCGGGGAAATCCTGTGATTCCACTTCCCAATAGCAATAATACAACCCTCCGTCCAACAGGAAAAACAGAGAAAGCTTTAGCAAAATTACCTTATCTAATTACTCCTCGTCAAACGAATATTCTTACCAATCGTCCTCCCCTGCGGTGGAATGCTGTTCCGGGTGCAACTAATTATACTGTCAAAATAGATGGGGTTAATTGGGAAACGCAGACAAACAAAACTGAAATAGTCTATCCTGGTGAACCTCCTCTGGAAGCAGGAGAGCGATATCGAGTAACCATAGAAGCTGATAATGGTGCGTCTTCTAGAAGTGATGATGAAAAAGTCGGGTTTACAATATTAGATGAACAGACGAAAACAACGGTTTTAGATGCTGTTAAAACTGTTCAACAGCAGCAATTATCACCAGAGGAAGCAGGGTTAGTTTTAGCGCATCTTTATCGAGGTTATGGGTTGTATGGGGATGCGGTTGAGGTATTGGAAGGATTGGTGAAGCAAAATAGTCAGGTTGCTACGGTTTATCAACTATTGGGTGATACTTACCTTAAGATTGGTTTACCTCAGTTGGCAAAAAAACCTTATGAAAAAGCGTTAAAACTGGCAACAAATACCGAGAATTTGTCAGGACAAGCGGAGATACAAGCGGGTTTAGGAATAGCTTATCGTCTCTTGGGAAATAAGGATGAGGCGATACAGTGGTTAACTAAGGCGAAGGGTAGTTATAATCAGTTAGGGGATATTTCGCGGGTTCAGGAATTGGATAAAACAATTAATGAAATTTTAGAGAGGGAGTAAGGATGAAGGGTAAATCGTGGATAATGGCTACTACTTTTGTACGGAGGGAAAATAGTGTCGGCTCAAGATATTTTTCATGTTACAGTAAAACGGGCATTAGAAAAAGAAAAATGGGTCATTACAGCAGACCCTTTAAAATTAAAGTTTGGGGGAATTAATTTTGGCTCTTCGTTACTTGTTATGGTTCGATAGGGGGGCATAAATCGACTAAATCCTTATCTGGCAAGAGACTTAATTGATTAGTTCGCTCTAGAGCAAAAACAATTGACAAAAATCGCTAAATGCCTTTCTATATAAGGGTTCCATCCCTTATAACCCCCGTCCATTGCATAACACAAACCGAAGAGCCTTAATTTTCAGGTTGATCTAGCAGCAGAGAGACTGTTAGAAGCAGAGCGAAATGGTGAGAAAATAGCTGTAGAAATTAAAAGTTTTCTTAATGCTTCTGCTATTACTGATTTTTATGCGGCTTTGGGTCAATTCTTGAGTTATCGGTTAGCACTCTCTACAATTGAACCTAATCGCTCATTATATTTAGCAATTCCCATAGACGCTTTTGATACATTTTTCCAGATGGAGTTTACTCAAATAGCAATTAAACAGTATCAAGTTCCACTTATTATTTATGATCCAGTCAAGGAGGTAATTACACAATGGATAAAGATAAACTCATAAAATATCGTCAAGCAGTGCAAAATTTGTTAAGTCGCTATGTAGCAGAAGATGTTACCAGTGAAGATGTAGAAGTACAATTAATATTTGATGTAGAACGGGATCATTATCAGTGGATGAATGTAGGATGGGAAGGTTTAAAACGAGTTTACCGCTCGATTGTTCATTTTGATATTCGTGATAATAAGATTTGGCTACAACAAAATTTAACGGAATTGAATCCAGCAGAGGATTTAATTTCAATGGGTGTTAAGAGGGAGGATATTGTTTTGGGACTACAACCACCTTATAAACGTCCTTATACTAAATATGGTACTTAAAACAACTAATTGCATTTTACAGAGGAAGTAAGCATGAAATTTGAATCATGGATGATGGCTGTTAAGCTGTTGTGCGTTTAAGTTGGGTATTGTTAAAATTGGGAAAACCAGCAGAAACTCTTACCTGTTCCCTTAATTCGACCGCTAATCTAAATGTTCTACAGTTGAGGAGATAATTATGTTTATTTGTCATGTATGTGGTTCAAAAGATGCTGAAGAAAAATTAGTTGTTCAAACTTTTAGGATTGATGGCAGCCTAATCCTAGTTGAAAAAATCCCCGCTCAAGTATGTTATAACTGTGGTGAGGTTGTTTTTAGCAGTAAAACGGCAGAAAAAATCAGAATTTTATTACAGCACAAGTCTCAACCCGACAAATTTATTCAAGTTAATGTTTTTGCCTATCAATAAACTCTAGGGATAAAAAACCAATGAAAGTATCAATCAAATCAGGGATAGCGGTTGTCGTCATTACCGGGATGATGGGATTATCGGGAGTCATCTTAACCCCAACGGTGGGACAGGTGATTTCTCAGGCTTCACCGCAAGATAAATTAGCCGAAGCAGAAAGATTAAATCAGCAAGTTATTCAATTGTATCAGCAGGGGAAATATAACGAGGCGATTCTTCTAGCAGAACAAGCCTTAGCTATCAGGAAACAACAATTAGGAGACAACCATCCCCTAACTGCACAAAGTCTCAACAATTTGGCATTACTTTACAGAGTTCAAGGAAGATACAGCGAAGCCGAACCCCTCTACAAACAAGCCTTAGCTATCATCAAACAACAATTAGGAGACAACCATCCCGATACCGCCACCAGTCTCAACAATTTGGCATTACTTTACAGAGTTCAAGGAAGATACAGCGAAGCCGAACCCCTCTACAAACAAGCCTTAGCTATCAGGAAACAACAATTAGTAGACAACCATCCCGCTACCGCCTCCAGTCTCAACAATTTGGCATTACTTTACGAGTCTCAAGGAAGATACAGCGAAGCCGAACCCCTCTACAACAGGTCCTTAGCTATCAGGAAACAACAATTAGGAGACAACCATCCCGATACCGCCACCAGTCTCAACAACTTGGCAGTACTTTACGAGTCTCAAGGAAGATACAGCGAAGCCGAACCCCTCTACAAACAAGCCTTAGCTATCATCAAACAACAATTAGGAGACAACCATCCTGATACCGCCACCAGTCTCAACAATTTGGCAGCACTTTACCAGTCTCAAGGCAGATACAGCGAAGCCGAACCCCTCTACAAACAAGCCTTAGCTATCAGGAAACAACAATTAGGAGACAACCATCCCGATACTGCAAAAAGTTTTGGCAACTTGGCAGGACTTTACAGAGTTCAAGGAAGATACAGCGAAGCCGAACCCCTCTACAAAGAGGCTTTAGCTATCATCAAACAACAATTAGGAGACAACCATCCTGATACCGCCACCAGTCTCAACAATTTGGCAGGACTTTACGAGTCTCAAGGAAGATACAGCGAAGCCGAACCCCTCTACAAACAAGCCTTAGCTATCAGGAAACAACAATTAGGA
>NZ_JADBSA010000341.1:0-3797 GCF_020246945.1 Microcystis sp. M113S1
CGATTTTCAGGTGGTCAACTACCTAATTTTCAGGGAAAAAGTACCTGAATTTTCCCCCTGATCACTCCCATGCCTGGTACTTTTTGATTGACAAAAAGTCTAAAAGTCTTACCCAACAAGGTTTTTAGATTTATTCAGCATAGCCTAACTAAAAACCGCCCCAAAAGGACGGAGTTTCAATGCAAGGAGCTAGGATGCCTCTGCTCATAGTTGTCCCGGCGCTAAGCTTAGTTATCTTTTTGTCTGCGTTTCATCGCCAGACCTAAGCCACCAACAGCAAGAACCCCAACAACAGTACCCGGTTCGGGAATAACCACCTGGGTGAAGGTTTGTGAGAAACTCGTAACTCTGGCGGTTCCAGCCACCCCAGTAGTCCGGCGAGCTAACAAAGTCAGGTTGTTCATGGCCGTATACGTGTTTATTGGTCCCAATGTCATCTCGTCAGTCGCAGGTGAGCCGGGGGTAGCGGTGCTATTGCCCGAAATATCAGCACCATTGAAGGACACAGAAGATGGTGTTCCCGTAGTGGGGCCCGTAACTGACGCACCTGTTAGGGCATCTATCTGTTTCACGATTGGGACATATTTAGCGGATGTTACCGTGAAGTCGAAGCCGACACCAGCATTCCAAGTGGTATTCCCGCTCGGCGGAGTTAGGTTTATGCCGCCAACAATAATGTAATTGAGAGTAGTACTACCAGAGACACCAGGAATGTAAGTGCCGGTTGCACTCACTCGAATGTTGGCTTTGGGATCGGCCACAGGGTTAGCCCCAGGACTTTTGGAAAAATCGTAATTAGTCCAGTCCTCGAACACTTTCTCAATTGTGCCATTTCCGTCCTCATCAACTGAGATGGAACCACCGCCAAGAAGCTCGGCGAGTGTACAGAATGAGGTACTTGCACAGCCGGTATAGGTTACCAGAGCCGCCTGGGCCGGCGCAGTGGCGAGGCCTAGGCCAGCTGCAACAACCAGAGCGGCAGCGCTAGGAATGGTGTATCTGCGTATTTTTGTCATTTATAGAGACTCCCACAGGGGTAAAGTGGATGTTATGGATAACAATCGCAATGTTAACAACAAATTTTTCAAATGTCAACACCAAATTGCTTATTTGTCAATAGATCACTGGAAAATTGTTAATAAGATCACAGAAAAAAGTTTCTCCCCCGCTCCCCCTTACCCCTCTTTGTGGCCAGAAAAAGCCAGATCAGCAGTCTCGATTACCTTTAATAGCTGTTCGATCCGGTTTTCCGTCGGGGGGGCCAAACAGGGAAAAACGGCTAAACCGGGGATTTGATTGGCCACCTCGGTGACAGCCACATCAAGGGTGACTAGGGGTAAATTAGCTAGGGTTTCCGACTCGCTCAAGGTTTGCAGATAAGAGTATAAATCTTCCGCGATCGAACTATCGATTAAGATAGCGTCCACCTCCCAGACACCAGCTAAAAGTTCCGCCTGTTCGCAACTATCGGCCTCAATAAAACGATAATTCTCCCGAACTAATTGATTATTCCAAATCCAGCTAAAGGAAGATAAATCGGAGAAGTTAGGGGCATAATGGCCGTGTAAACGCAGCAGAGTCGGAGCAGTGCGCCGTTTTCGGCTAGGAATGGGGGAAACGGTCAGATTCAGGCAAGCTTGCAGCGCTGCCGATGTGATCGGCGGAACAAGAAAACTATCGGCCCCTTGCTGTTGACTGCGGTTGCGCTCAGAATCGGCAGCGGTGACAATAACTTTCATATCTTTGGTTTGGGGATGGGATTTCAGCAGCGTTAACACATCCCAACCGGACAACAGGGGTAGATTGGGATTGAGAAAAACACAACGGGGTTTTAACTGACGGGCTTTTTCGATCGCCTCAGTGCCGCTACGGGCGATAATGGCTTTTAATCCCAATTCACTCAAGCGCTCGACAAACTGTTCGATCACTTGGGGATTAGCTTCCACCACCAACACCAGACGCTGGGGGGTCGATTGTTCCTCTTCTGTTCCTTGGGGATAAACCGGCAGCAGTAAAGTGAATTGACTGCCTTCCTGGTCCTTGGAGACAAAGGATAGATCTCCACCGTGACAGCGCGCTAATTTTTGGCTGAGGACTAAACCTAAACCTGCACCCTCAAATTGACGGGTGAAAGGACTTTCTAGCTGTTGGAATTTCTGAAAAATCAGATGCTGGGATTCTTCTGGAATACCGATCCCCGTATCCCAGACGGTAAAAGCCAGCCAATTTTCCCAACGATTGACTTTAATGCCCAAATTACCGCCATCAATGGTGAATTTAACCGCATTGTCTAACAAATTCACTAACATCTGTTGTAAACGGGCTTCATCGGCCAGGGCATAATCTAACCCTGATTCGATGTCAAGACGATAGCTGCCGGGGAGATCGAGACGTTGGGGATACTTATCGACAATGATATCGTACACCCGTTGACAGAGGCGATCGATTTTGACTCTAGCTAAAGTTAATTTTAGTTGTCCTGTCTCTAGGCGGGTTAAATCGAGGAGATCATTGACCAAAGCCATCAACTGGCGACCGCTGCGATAGATTAAATCGGCATATTTCGACTGTCGGGGGTTAAGTTCACCGATTTTTTGGTCCCGCAGCAGATTGGAAAGACCGATCACGGCGGTGAGGGGCGATTTAAACTCATGGCTGACACAGGCGAGAAATTCATCCTTAAGACGATTTAAATGGACTAAATCGGCATTTTTAACCGCTAATTCCTGACAATAGTGCTGTTGTTCCGTGATATCGGTGGCTAACAGTAACCACAGTCCCGAAGCTTTCTCGATCAAGGGATAATTATCCGCCAAATTTAACGGCACGGACAACAGTCGCCAAGTCTTGGCTAAACCCGATGTCACCGTTTCTAGACGCTGGGGAAACAGGGGGGGGGTGGGGGATTGGAGGGTTAAGGGGTCATTAACCAAAGCAAAGGGAGATTTATCGATATTAGCGGGGAAAGCCGCCCCGATTTGTTGACACCAAGCCTGATTTTGGTATAAAATTCCCGCTTCTGGACTGTAGAGCAGCAGCGGCAGCGGTAATTGTTCCAGAAATTCCAGAGGACGATCGCTGCGGGGGGGCAAATTGCGATCGCTGATGCGGGGCTGCGGGGGAGGATCATCGAGAATCGAGCGCCCGAGACAAAATTGGAGAAGTTTTCCCGTGTCCAAGCGTCCTAACAGTTTGCCCTGAGCATCCACTAAAATAGGGGCTAAGGAGCTTCCTTCTGCCGTCAGGGTTGCCAGAAACTCACTCACGGCCATGCGCGAGTTAAGAGGGATAATCGGGCGCAGCAAACCGCTCAGATCTAGGCAGTTGGAGGAGGGGTTTCTGGTTTCGGGGTGCTGTTGTTGATAGAGGAGGTAGGCAATCAGGGTTTGACTCTCAATCAGTCCTAGGGGACAATACCGCTCATCCACCACCACGATCGCTTCTGGATTGCCCGTATTAATTAAATCTAAAAGACTTGCCGTGTCAATAATTAATTCACAGGTAGTGACGGATTGATTAAAGTGATGGAGGCTGAGGGTAACGCTAGGCATGGGGATAATTGGGTGGGCGGTGGCGGTAACTTTAGGGCATAATTAGGGTCTGCTGAAAAAGTTTTTCGGTGGGGGTTGGGGTTTGGGGGTTGGGGGTTGGGGGGTGGGGGTGTGGGGTGTGGGGTTTTACCCATTTTCAGGTGGTCAATTACCTAATTTTCAGGGAAAAAGTCCCTGAATTTTCCCCCCAATCACTCCAAGGGTCGGCACTTTTTGAGGGAAAAAAAGTCTAAAAACCTTGTTGGA
>NZ_JADBSA010000342.1:0-10400 GCF_020246945.1 Microcystis sp. M113S1
AAAACTATCAACAACTCATGCTTGTAAAGCTTGTATACTAAGGCTTTGAGTTTTTGTTAGATTGATATTTATCAACTTTAGAGCATTGCTGGGCAGAGAGGGAGCTTGAGGAATTTTCTACAGTGTAAGTTCGGAAGAACCTATATTTTCATATTATATACGTTACGCTAACACATCCTACCGCTATCACTAATATTATTGCTTTCTTTGGTTTGCCTTTTCCTAAGCAGGATCATGTTCCGCAAAACTTAAAATCAACACTCGTTTTGGACTAGATTTTTCATGAATTTGATAAACCAGACGATAACTAACACCATTCCAATCAATATTAATGGCACGACACCCCTTCAATTTACCCATTAAATATTGCACCAAATAATGATTTTTAGTAGCCACAACTTTTAACCCATTACCTTAACTCATCCTCATCAATATCTTCCTCTGCTTCAATTCTAGTTATCCATTCCCTTGAATTACCTAAATGTTCTAATCTCTTAATCGCTAAAGCTTCTGCTGAGGTAATTTCAGGGTGATCTTCAAGAATAACAATAACCTCTACCTTTCTCCCAGGGAAAAGCTGAACTGACTGAATTTCTAGCCGACCATCCGATTGAACAAAAGTTGTTTGGCGAATCGCTTGAGTCATTAGTAACCTCTTGGACTTTGTTAATGTTAATATAAGCTAAAAATTTATACCCTCAAAACAGATTAGAAAGGTGGTAATTGAAAATGACCAGCGACAATCCCCGGAACTGTAATATCCTCATCTAATTCTTCCCACCGTAAGGCATAGCCGTTTACTTCAACTTTAACCGCCGCCAATTGCTCATTCGTCGCTTGTTTCAAGATGCGGAAGCGATCGCCAGGAAAACCGATAATACGTCCATCACTAAGTTCAACATATATCATGCGTTCTTCTGCCCAGGCTCGAATAGCGGCAGGCTCAACGGTCATCATGGAATTAACGGTTGTGGAAATCATGATAAGCACTCCTTAAAAGATCTTGATTTTTATAAACTAGCCTCTCCACTTCCCGTCGCTCATGAGCAGGAATACCACGATTGGAAGCTAAAATGATTATCGGTTCAAGCCAAAATGTACATTCACCATCAGGAGAACGTACATGAATATGTGGCGGTTCGGAACCTTCATCGGAATAGAAGTGAAACCGAAAATGTCCAATTCTAATGACCGTTGGCATTCAGTGAAATTCGTACATTGTCGCACCCCAATCAGACCGATAAGGACTTTCAGAGCGATCGCCAATCGCGTAGGGTGCAATTAACGTACCCTTTTATTTTCATTGGCCTATTATATGCGTTCTTTATCGAAAGCCTCAATTAATATCTATTCAGGAGACTTTGTACCATCAATCCCTCGCATCCTTGAACCTTTGGCGATCGCCTTAGAACCCCTTTCCTCCAGTGCGATCGCTATCTTCTTGTTAATTAAACTTTAAAACGGCGATCACTTAAAACTGAGGTTTAATATAATTGTCCCAAGCTTTAAGTAGATAGACAGCATCTTCGCTTGAAATTCTTCCCAATTTAGCAAGCAGTAAGTTTTTTTCCAAGCAATCAAGACGAGATAAACGTACAGTAGAGAGAACCCTCAAACCACTGTTAGCCCAATCTTTTAATAATATATCTGTTTGTGTTCGGGGCATTGCTGAGGTTACTGCCGTGACAACAACATCATCTCCGTCAACCCAAAGAATCAAAACGGGTCTTTTTTTTGATGATGTACCATCAGTAAATAGAATTTTGGCAACCCAGAACTCACCTCCTTTAATAGTCGTCATATAAACCTTCGTCTTCTGGGGCATAACTATTTAGGAATGAAGAATGAAGGCGATCGCCAACTAAGGTTTTGGGCTGAATAGTAATCACCCACTTCCCTTTACCAATTCCTTGCACAACAGAACTGGGAAGATTGAGTTGCTCCCCTTCTTCAATTTCTACTTCAAAAGCTAATTTTAATAACTGATTTTTCATAAAGCAAAAACACTTATAGTATTGAAGATGTTAGCACAGAGCGTAGAAGCATCAGCGATTGCCATCATCAAAAGTGGAAATGACTCGGCTTTGCAATAAAGCATAAGCTAACTATTCCTTCTTAGAAACCCCTATTAACCCTTTCTCTGAAGACATTGTAACATCAATCCCTCGCATTCTTAAACCTTTGGCGATCGCGTTAGAGACACTTTCCTTCAGTGCGATCGCCGTATTCTGATTAATTAAACTTTAAAACCGCGATCGCTTTAGCCTTGGCAATTGCGATCGCTGTGTTACCTTAATAGATAGACCTGATTTTAAAAGGGTTTTACCATTATTCAGCAAGCCCTATCTAAACAAACGGTTAAGGGTTTTAATCACCAAGGTCGGGGATTATGAAAATCTATCAAATTTTATTCCAATCCCGACTTCTAATTCTTCCAGTTTGGTAATAAGTTGAAACTAGCTCAATATAATCTTTAAAATCATCATTTTCAACCACAATACGATTCACTGATTGCCAGTCAATTTCTGCCCTAGATTTTGCTGGTAAAAATATCTCACTTTCCGAAGGGTTTTCCGTATCTAGAATAATGACTCCAATTCCATGAAGTGCAGACAACATACGCAGTTCTTGTTCAATATTATCAGTTATAGAAGTTGTGACTAAATATCCTTCATTAGCCCAACTAGAATTACTAACTGCTTGAAAAAAGCTACTTCTAATATTAGAGCTATTCAGTTCCTTTTTAACCTCAAAAGACCAGAGCCTCACTCTTCTTCCTTCTCCTTCTTGAACGCAAGTTCTGACCAACTCATGCCATTCCTTATCAATTGCCTGCATTGCCACAATATCAGGATGTAACCATTGATTTCCGCCTGCTCCCCGTTGATTCTTAGAGCGTTTATCATCAATTCTTTGACAATAAAGCTTGTATTCTATTTTGAGAAAATCAATTAAAAAGGGATAAAGCTCTAGTTCTGATAAAACTTTTGTGTACGGAAGAGATTGGACAAAAATTTCTTCTTCTAACTCACTATCTTCGTTGTTATTTTGAGAGACAGTAAAGTAGGAAGAATCTTGATCAATCAATTTTTCATTATCATACCAGTAAATTCTTGGACGAGGTTTATCCTGCCAGCAAATATGGGGATCTTTCTTGATAATACTATCCTTATTTGAGCCAATTTCAGCGACAACCTGAGAAATAAAAGCCCTATCGCTGGGAAATCTTTCATTATTTCGCTTTTCCTGATAGTCTTCGGGATACTTGGCAACAATCGCTTCTGCAATTTGTCTTGCATTAAATTTTTCTCCTGGATGCTGCTTTAAAAATTCAGCTATCTTTTGAACTTGAGATAATTTAGACATTAATCGAGATCAATAATAAGATAATGACTAAGTAACAATATTTCCTCTATGATATTCTATCAGATGATCGCTTTTTCTGTAGTCCGATCGCCGCTCTTGTAGAAACCCGACAAACTATTCCATTAGGGATGATTATAATTAATTGTGGGATCGCAATCTTGTAGGGTGCGTCCCCTATACCTTTCACCCTTTTAAATATAAGTGCGATCGCTTTTCTGCGGGAACACAGAAACGGGTAGAATCAATCAATGCAGTTGTTTTCTTTCGAGGTGTCATCATTACTAAGAAAGCTACCCGTTCCTTAGCCGGTATTGCCGGAATTGTCGCCGTTGCCACCTTAATCAGTAAGGTTTTTGGTTTAGTCCGCGAACAGGTAATCGCCGCTGCCTACGGTGTTGGGCCAGTGGTGAACGCCTACGCTTTTGCCTACGTTATCCCCGGTTTTCTGTTAATTCTCCTCGGTGGTATTAACGGCCCCTTTCACAGCGCTTTGGTCAGTGTTTTGGCCAAAAGAGATAAATCCGAGTCCGCACCGATTGTGGAGACTGTCACCACCCTAGTCAGTGTCATTTTATTAGCTGTCACCGTCTTTTTAATCGTTTTTGCCAATATTTTTATCGATGTTCTCGCTCCCGGTTTAGATGCCGCCACCCGTGGCATGGCCATTCAACAACTGCAAATTATGGCCCCCATGGCGGTTTTAGCCGGTTTAATCGGCATCGGTTTCGGTACTCTCAACGCGGCGGACCAATACTGGCTACCGAGTCTCAGTCCGCTTTTTTCCAGTGTGGCGGTGATTTTCGGGGTGGGTTTGCTGGCCTGGTTACTTGGCGATCGCATTGATCAGCCGCAATATATTCAACTAGGGGGTTTTGTCCTCGCCGGGGGTACTCTCGTCGGGGCGCTCTGGCAATGGTTAGCACAAGTGGGCGCACAAGTCAAGTCAGGTTTAGGAAAATTAACATTTCGTTGGGATTGGCGGATTCCGGGGGTATCGGAGGTGTTGCGGGTGATGATTCCGGCGACCTTATCTTCGGGAATGTTGCATATTAACGTTTATACTGACCTCTTTTTCGCTTCTTTTATCGAAAATGCCGCCGCTTCTATGCGTTACGCCAGTTTTATCGTTCTCACGCCCTTGGGCATCATGTCTAACATGATTCTCGTGCCGTTTATGCCGATATTTTCTCGACTGACGGAACCGGAAAATTGGGGAGAATTGAAGCAAAGAATCCGTCAGGGTTTATTATTGACGGCTTTAACCATGTTACCCTTCACCGCTATCTTTATCGCCCTCGCTTTCCCGGTAGTGCGGGTTATCTATCAACGGGGTGCCTTTAATCTGGCTGCCTCGGAACAGGTGGTTCCCGTATTAATGGCCTACGGTTTCGGGATGTTTTTCTATCTCGGCCGCGATGTCTTAGTACGAGTGTTCTATGCTTTGGGGGATGGCGACACTCCCTTTAAGGTGAGTATGGTGAATATTTTTCTTAATGGTGTGCTGGATTTCCTCTTGTATAAACCTTTTGGTACTCCGGGGATTGTTTTAGCCACCGTGGGGGTTAATATCCTTTCTATGGGCATTTTTACGGTGATTTTAAATCGTCGTTTAGGGGGTTTACCTCTAGGAGAATGGGGTTTATCCTTGTTGGGATTAACGGTAATTACAATGCTTTCTGGTGTTGCTAGTTGGGGTGCTAGTTGGGGTTGGGAAAAGATTTTTGGTGCTGGTAATATTTTCCTACAATTATTACAGTTAGGTTTTGCTTCGACAGTAGCGGTGGGTTTATTCCTTCTCGGTGCGATGTTATTGAAGTTACCGGAATTAGACCTATTAATCTCGCGAGTTCGTCAGAAGTTCTTGAAAAAATCTTAGGTTTAAGTTGCTGCCTCACTAGATTAAAGAAAGGTTAAACCCTAGCTAACACCAAATCAGTTTTTAAGAGTCTGATTAACTCCCTCCCTCGCTCGTAATTACTGTTGTAGGGGACGGAAGAATTTTTTCAATTTGCTCGCTCTCTTTTTGTTTAATATCAAACAAATCCAATCGGATTTGAAGATTTAACCAAAAATCAGGCGAGACTTGCAAGTATTTAGCTAGTCTTAAAGCGGTGCTAGGGGTAATCCCCCGACGACCGTTGACGATTTCGTTAATTTGCCGGTAGGAAACTCCGATCGCATCGGTGAGTTGACGTTGTGTGATTCCCATCGGCCGCAAAAATTCCTCTTTCAGCATCTGGCCCGGATGGGTGGGTCTTCTATGGGTAGGTATGCGAACCATATACTCCTTGTTCTGACTTTCCCGACCGACGACCGACTCCTAATCCCACCGACAAACTTTTGCAGCAGACCCTATTTATTTTTAGGAATTGGGGGCAGTTGCGGTGATTTTCGGCGAGAATTAGCACCAGATATTTTCGGAGGTAGGGGTGCATAATTGCGATTAGATAAACTTTGAAGGCTCTTTTTCATATTAGCAGGTTCCGGCAGTTCTAGAGTTACCCCTTCTCTAGCGGTCATTGTTTCCTCTGGTAGGCATAAATCAAAAACAAAGGCGGAATTATTGGTTAAATCAGCCAGTTCTAATTTTACCATCTCTGGAGAGGATTCTAGTACCAATAAAGGTTCAATTTCGGTTTTAATTAACTGTTCTAATTGAGCCAGATAATTGATCTTAACAGGAGTAACAATTAAAGTTAACGTTTCTTGCCAACCTTGCCCCTCTAATTCGGCCAGAATATCCCCATAACAGCGAATTTTCCAGCTACCTATTCCTAAATCTCGATAGGAAAAAATTTCCAGCCAACCCCCAGCATCCGATCGATAATAATGAGTATATCGTTCACTACTTTCGGGAGATTCGTAATCGATACGCACTTCAATATGGGCAAAAGGAGAATCCAGACGGGCCAAGAGACGATAGTTTCCCGAGACAATTTCTAGGGAATTAGTAGAAATTGTGTGTCCGTGATTCTCCCCTTGTTTTTGCAGTATAAATTCCATAATCTTAGCCTAGTCCTAATGTTTGGCCATGACGCTAAAACTTAGGATTTGTGCCGAGAGATTTGTGCTTTTAATTCCCTTGCTTGTGTCAATAAATCCGCTTGGGTTAGACTAATTTGTTCTTGGGTGGCCATCCATTTCAGTTGTACTGTGCCATTTTCAGCCTCAGCATCCCCCAAAATTATACAGCCCACGGCCTTAGCTCGATCGGCCCGTTTAAATTGTTTCCCGAAAGCGCTGCCGCTTAAGTCCAACTCGACGCTAAACCCCAATCTGCGTAATTCCTGTGCTAATACCACACTGCGCTCCTCAGCTTTTTCTCCTTTGGAGACGAGATAAAAATCGGGAACCAAAAAAGATAAAGATTGCTTTTGTTGTAATAATATAATCAGACGTTCTAAACCGATCGCCCAACCCACTGCTGGTGTGTCTAGACCACCTAATTGAGCTATTAAACCATCATAACGACCACCACCGCAAACCGTCGCTTGAGAGCCTAAATCATCGGACTGAATTTCAAAGGCCGTATGGGTGTAATAGTCCAATCCTCGCACTAAACAGGGATTAAGATTATAGATAACTCCTAAATCCGTTAGTAAAGATTGTACCCGTTCAAAGTGCTTTTGAGAATCACTGCCGAGATGTTCAAGAATACTGGGGGCATTCTCACAGATAATCTTGGTTTTCTCGTCCTTACTGTCTAAAATTCGCAGGGGATTTTTTTCTAATCTCTGTTGAGAATCCGCGTCTAAATCAGCTTTGTAAGGAGTCAAATAATCTAGCAAGGCCTGACGATAATTTTGCCTATCTTGGGCATTTCCCAGGGAATTAAGGTCTAATTTTAGGTTTTCTAGCCCCATAGCTTTTAATATCTCGCTGGCAAGGGTAATTACTTCCACATCCGCCCTAGGGTCATCACTTCCCAATAATTCGACCCCGATTTGATGAAACTGTCGCTGCCTACCCGCTTGCGGACGTTCATAACGAAACATCGGCCCCTTATACCAGAGTCTTTGTACTCCTCCTGCAGCCTGTAATTTGTGTTCAATGTAGGCGCGAACGACCCCAGCTGTTCCTTCTGGTCGCAAAGTCAGGGAACGTTGACCGCGATCGAGGAAAGTGTACATTTCTTTACCTACCACGTCCGTCGCTTCCCCGATACCCCGTTCAAAAAGTTGCGTCTGTTCAAAAATAGGAGTTCGTATCTCTTGATACAGCGCAGTCGCTAAAATTCTGCTAGTGGTTTCCTCTAACCACTGCCAGTAACCGACCTCCGCCGGTAAAATATCTTTTGTGCCTCGGATTGCCTGTATTTCACCCATAGTTCTCGTTATTTTTATCCCTATTTCAACAATCTTAAACCGCTGAGAGTCACTAATACCGTCGATCCTTCATGACCGATGACACCTAGAGGTAAAGTTATATCACCAGCAAAATTGGCTATTAGCAATATGCCGATAAATGCGAGGGCGAAAGTGATATTCTGTTTAACAATGCGATTGGCACGACGACCGAGGTTAATAGCACTGGGAATTTTGGCTAAATTATCGGACATGAGGATAATATCGGCTGTTTCCAAGGCGACATCACTACCAGCTTTTCCCATGGCAATCCCCACATTAGCCATAGCTAAAGCGGGTGCGTCATTAATGCCATCCCCCACCATAGCAACAGTGTGATATTTTTCTTGCAGATTTTGGATGACGTTTAACTTATCTTCGGGCAGTAAATCAGCGTAAACCTCCTCAATGCCGAGTTTTTTAGCGACTTTATCGGCACTTTGTTGATTATCACCCGTCATTAAAACGATATGTTCGATACCGCTCTTTTTTAGTTTCTCCACCAGATTAACTGCCGAGTCACGAAGGGTATCGGCCACAGCGAGCGCCCCGATAATCTGATTCTCCTGTACTACCCAAACTAGGGTTTTACCTTCTTTTTGTAAACGTTCGCGGATAGCTAAAATATTCTGGTCAAGATCGGCAATATGGTCACGAATATAGGCAAAATTGCCCACAGATACCGACTTATCGGCAATTTTTCCCGTGATACCCCGTCCCGATACCGCTTGTACCTGATTAGCACTGAAGAAATTTATACCACGTTCGATCGCTGTGGCGGTAATAGCGGCTCCGATGGGATGTTCGGAACAGGATTCTAGGGATGCAGCCACCGCTAACACCTCATTTTCGCTAACTGCATGGATGGGGATAATTTCCACCACTTGCAACTTACCAAGGGTGAGAGTGCCGGTTTTATCAAAAGCGATCGCTCGTATGCGGCCGATCATCTCCAATCTTGCGCCATTTTTGAATAAAATCCCCTGTTTTGCCCCGTTAGCGATACCCGATAACAAAGCTGGCATAATTGAGGCCATTAAAGCACAGGGAGAGGCCACCACGAGAAAAATTAAGGCCCGATAGATAGTGGTTTCCCAGGTCCAACCCCAGAAAAAAGGCGGTAAAATCCCGAAAATTAAGCCCAAAATCACGATAATTTTCGCATAACCCCGCTCGAAACCTTCGATAAACTGTTGGGAGGGAGGGGATTCATTTTGCGCTTTTTCTACCAAACGAATCACCCTTTCAATTAAGCGACTTTCGGGGGGAGTTTCCACCTTTAAACGTAGCGCTCCCGAACCGTTGAGAGTTCCCGCAAAGACTTCTTCCCCGATGGTTTTATCCACGGGAAGCGATTCCCCCGTAATTGGCGCTTGATTGATGGGACTGTTTCCCTCCATAATAATGCCGTCAATGGGGATTAATTCACCCGGTTTGACCAAAACTGTATCACCGATGTTTAATTGCTTGATAGGAACCTCTTTTTCGCCGTCTCCCGTGATTAATCTAGCAGTATCGGGAGTCATAGCCATGAGAGAACGAATATTGCGATCGGTTTTCGCCATGGCAATCTGTTCTAATGCGCCACTAATGGCGAAAATCAGGATTAAAATGGCTCCATCGATGATGAGATAGTAATTACTATCCCAGAGTCCCAAAATCGCCGCTCCCAACGCCGCTACAATCATTAAGAGGTCCACATCCAGTTCTTTTTCCTCGAATAAAGTCGTTAATCCTGCTTGGGTACTTTCGTATCCTCCCACCACATAGGCGATCGGTAGTAGGATGAAAGCTAGGCCGATCAGGTTAAAGTGTAGGCATAACCAACCAAAAAAGACTAAAATAGCGCAAATTCCCGCGGCAACTGCCGAGGAATACTCAGACAACCAAGAGGACGAAATACTCTGAATCATGGAGCGATGGCAATTAATTCTCTCCCCATTCTAGAAAACATTGGCTCGATGCAGAAAACCCCTATGACGTTATCCCCCGCACCCAACCTAGCCGATAATAATTGGAATTTTGCCGAGGTTTGGAGCGATCCGCTGCTATCTCCTCCCTATATCTTGCTTTTACTCGCTCAATCTTCAGGAAACTGTCGCGTGTACGATCCGTCTGAGGGTTATCAGGTGGTATTCACCAGCGCGAGTTACAAGGAAGCGGAAAATTGGCTATTAGAGGACGAATTTGAACCGGTAGAGGGACGACTTTCCCCAGCAGCGATATAATTTCCTTATCTTCTTGACGCTTTTCTTCAAAACCCTTATTCTATATGCTGTTTAGCAAGAATTAGCGATCGCTACTTAACCAACTTAGACCCTAATAGGTAAAATATAAGCTGGGAGATTATGGTGAGAAGTTATGAAGTTGACTGTAACACTTGACCGTGACGAGGATGGGGTTTGGGTTGTAGAATGCCCCAGTATTCCGGGTTGTGTCAGCCAAGGTCAAACGAGAGCAGAAGCTCTGGAAAATATCAGAGATGCGATTATCGCTTGCCTTGAAGTTCGTGCAGAACGTGGACTACCGCTCACGATTGAAACTTGTCAAGTAGAGGTGAAACAATTATCCTTTCGCATCGATGGAGTCTTTCTACCAGAACGGGAAGATTTACCAATTTATTTTACCGAAGTTCAGTTTCAGAATGATCCAGAGTTTTATGCGCGTTTTTTCGCCGAAATTTTTCTCTAT
>NZ_JADBSA010000343.1:0-6245 GCF_020246945.1 Microcystis sp. M113S1
CAGTGCTGTTTTAGTGCGGGACAATAGTTCTTCTACTTACCTAATTATCAACGACGGTACGGCGGGTTTCCAAAGTGCTAATGATTTGGTGATTAATCTCACCGGGTTAACGGGTACTTTACCGGCGCTCGGCACTATTGCAGTCAATAGTTTCTTTGTCTAAATTAATGGGGGGATTAATTCTCCCCTTTTAATGCTCCCGTTCAAGTAATTTTGATACAAAAAAAGTTAAGAGGCTCTTCTCGACTTTGTGTTATAATTTTTGCTTATGAAACCATGAAATACCTATCAAGCAAGACTTTTAGGACTATTTTGACGTTCGGCGATGCTCAGTCGAGCCGAGGAAGAAACTAGAAAATATCAGTATAGACCTCGTTTCCACACATAAACCAGAAGAACCCAAATACTGATGGGCAGTCAGGAGTTTAAACTTGTGGAGAGACTGTAAGACTCCTTGGGATTCGTCTCAAAAAGCAGGTTTCTGTGAAGCAAGAATCTCCCATCACACAGCTTGGCATTGTGATGGCGAGAGTGTCACAATTGTGTTCAATTACTCGTCATCCCAGTCATGCCTTCCAGCGGTCAAGTGAAATCGATTTTTTTTCTTATCCTCTTTCTCCTCAGTATTCTAGGGGGTATTCTACTGGCTTCGCTACTTCAACAACCAGCGATCGCCCAATCTCCCTCCTCGGATACAGTGCTGAATCGTTATCAAATTGGACAGCAAACCTATCTAGAAAATTGTGCCACTTGCCATATTGCCATTCCTCCGAGCATCCTACCCAGTCAAACTTGGAAAAAAATCCTAGAAAATCCTAATTCTCACTATGGTATCCGTTTAAAACCAATTGTTGGCATTACTCAGCGTTTTATCTGGGATTATCTCAGTTATTCTTCCCGCCCTCTTACCCAGACTACTTTCGTTCCCCTCTTAATTGAACAGTCTAGCTATTTAAAAGTTTTGCACCCTAGGGTCAATTTACCCACTCCTCTCGGTCATACCACCTGTGTCAGCTGTCATCCTAACGCTTCTCGCTACGATTATCAGACCCTTACCCCCATCTGGGATAATGCAGCCTAATCAGTGATCAGTTTTCAGATGCGAGTTTTTAGTTCACTGATTACTGATTACTGTTTACTGATCACTGAGAGGAGGTGCAGTTAGGGTTATTTCGCCAATTTGGCCAGCTTTACCCATTAATTGGGCCGGTTTTTGGTTAAGAGAGATTTTAACACCACCAGCATTGCCCGATCGAATATTTAAACTCTTTTGGGCTGTCCAAGTTTGTTTAGTACCGGGTTGGAGATTGCCTTCATGGACTTTTTTGCCATCGGCAATTACCCTTACCCAAGCGGCCTGTTCAATAGTTACTTCGGCTGAGAGGGGAACTTTTGACTGAGGAGAAGGGGAAGGAGAGGCTACCGGTGCGGGAGGGACTACTGGCGCGGGGGAAACCACGGGGGAAGGAGAGGGAGTAACGGCAGGGGCGTTAGAGAGAGGGGGACGGAGGAAAAGATAGCCAATACCACAAAATATGCCCGCCAGCAAGCCTAGCCAGAGATACATCCCGAAAAAGGTTGATTTAGCCGGTTGGGGGCCAGTTTCCGGGGCTGGTTTTTCTGGTTTCACCGGTTCCACTTTTGGGGCAGCCGGTTCAGCCTTGGGGAGAGGGGTAACTTTTGTGGGCAGTGTTTTCGGGATAGTTACCTCTTGAGCTAATTGTTCCGCACTAGGAGACAAGCGATCGGCTAAAGCTTTACCATCAATTTTTAGAGCATCACCGTAGCGTTTGATAAATCCCTTGACATAAATTAATTCTGGTAATTTCTCCCAATTCCCCGTTTCCAACGCTTCTAGCATTGATAATCTAATCATCGTCAGGGCGGCGATATCGTCTATGCTCAGGCAGCTTTCTTCCCGCTTTTGACGTAAATAAGTCCCGATTTCCTTGATTTGTTCGGCTTGTAGGGGACTGAGTTGACTCATAATTCCAGTCATAATCTATACCAATTAGATGATAATCTCGATTTTGTTATTTTGGGATAATCTGTTCTCTAGAAGCTCCTTTCACCTTGTCATTATTACCGGCGAAAAGGTTCCAAAAACTGGCAAAAATCGGCAATACTTGCAAAACTTAAGTTTTTTATTATAGGGTGACTGCACTGACCAGATAAATCTAAAAACCTTGTTGGATAAGACTTTTAGACCTTTTTGAAATCCAAAAGTGCCAGGACTGGGAGTGATCAGGGGGAAAATTAAGCTACTTTTTCCCTGAACATTAGGTAATTGACCACCTGAAAATCGGTAAAACCCTACACCCCAACCCCCAACCCCCAACCCCCAACCCCCAACCCCCAACCCCCACCGAAAAACTTTTTGCCGCAAAACCTAATTATGACCTTTATTCCCCATCCCGACACCACCCCCCTTAACCTTACCTGTGCCGTAGTCACGGTGAGCGATACTCGTACCCCAGAGACGGATAGTAGCGGCCAAATAATTCAAGAGTTACTAACTCGATCGGGTCATGATATCGGCCTATACTTAATTATCCCCGATCAACCCCTACAAATTCAAGCAATCTTACCAGAGATTAGTAATCAAAATCAGATAAAAGTCTTAATTCTCAATGGGGGTACGGGTATTGCTCCCAGAGACAACACCTATGATGCTTTAGTACCTTTATTAAGGATTACTTTGCCCGGTTTTGGCGAATTATTTCGTTATCTCAGCTATCAGGAAGTTGGCTCCCGTGCCATGGCATCAAGGGCAATAGCTGGGGTTTATAAAAACTTATTAGTCTTTTCTCTCCCTGGTTCCACTAATGCCGTTAAATTAGCCCTAGAAAAACTGATTCTTCCTGAAATTTTACATCTGGTTAAACAGATAAATGGATAATTTATTGGGATTTGATCTGGGCTGAAATTTCTTGAAAACATACATCCCAAAAATAGCCAGCTAGATTCACAGCACTTAACAGTTTAGGAATTCCTTCACTTAGACTAGCAAAACCTTGATTTTTAATCTGGAGAAAATCGATAGCGATCGCAAAAGTTAAAAGTGCTAAAGCGATGATTAAAATTTGGTAATAAGTTTGTCTTATTCGCCGCCAAAATGCTAAACCATAAATCAGAATTGCGAGGGCATAAACAGAGATAGTCAAGAATTTGGGAATATTAAAATAGAGGAGAATGATATGAATTCTGAAGATTTCATTGATGGCAAAAAGTCCCGTTATTATACCAGAAAAAAGTAAAAAATTGTCAGAATTATTGAAACTTGTCTGGCGGGACAACAAAGTATAACTAAAAAGGCAAACAATCGGGGGCAGACAACAAAGCAATTGAAAAGAATGGGTTAATAAACCAGCGAGCGGAGTTGGGGGAGTAGCGGGAGGATAAAATAAAAGACTAGAGTGTAATTTTTCCCGATCAACCCCAGCAATCAAAGCTAAAATCAAGAGGAGAACGACAAGATTTATTTTCAGAAAATGCTGTTCTCGTGAGGACATAAGTATAGTAGTTTATAATTGTGGCTATTAACCACGGTATAATTCACAGAGTGCCGCTTTCTACAGGCTCGATCTACATACCGAAGTGCCAAGCATTTCCCTAAATGTGTTAAGGACAATTTTCTCGGTTTTCTATGCTCGATCAAAAAGAACTTTTGTGTTTATTACAATTGGCTAGTCCCATTCTACCCGTCGGGGCCTATAGTTATTCCGAAGGGCTAGAAACCCTCGTCGAAAAGGGGATTATCTCCAATAGTGCCAGCTTAAATGATTGGTTAGAGCGATCGCTTTGTCAAGGCTCGATTCGCTTAGAAACGGCTGTTTTGTTAAGGGTATATCGTTGTTTTTGTCAAGAAGATTTTACAAAACTTAATTATTGGGATAATTGGTTATCGGCCACGCGGGAAACGGCCGAATTAAGACAACAAAGCTGGCAAATGGGGCGATCGCTGTTAAACTTATTGCGGGAGTTAGCACCGGCCAGAGATAATCTACCAGAACAGGCTAATTATGCCACCGCTTTTGCGATCGGGGCAAGTCATTGGCAAATTGGCGAAGAATTAGCGGTTTTAGGCTATTTACACAGTTGGGCAAGTAATTTAATCAATGCGGGATTGCGTTTAATTCCCCTAGGGCAAACCCTAGGACAATCCCTTCTGATCGGTTTACAGCCCAGTTTATTAACAGCAACAGCAGATATTATCAGTTTAGCCGATGAAAACCTGAGCAGTTGGAGTTGGGGACTAAGTTTTGCCAGTATGAACCACGAAACCCAGTATAGTCGTCTATTTCGCAGTTAGAAATTTAGATACTAGAACATATGTATTGCCTAGCGAATTTTTCGCTATTTTCTGGGAGAATATCCAAGTCTCTAGGAGTCTCTCTCTTAGGTTCAAGCCTAGGGATAGCGTAAAAAACCGAATAAGGTATAGTAAGATTAAAAAAAATCTTAGGTCCTAGTTCTCGCTTTCTGAGTGACTAAGGGTTTTAAGGAAAGATGCGAACACTCTACCTAGCCACAGTGTACCAATGTTTAGTCAATCAGAAAAAATTCCCGTTTCGGTGTTGATTCCCGCCAAAAACGAGGAATCTAACCTTCCCGCCTGTTTAGAGAGTGTTGCTAGGGCTGATGAAGTGTTTGTCGTCGATTCCCAAAGTAGCGATCGCTCGATCGAAATATCTACAAACTATGGGGCTAATGTAGTCCAATTTTATTTTAATGGTCGTTGGCCGAAAAAGAAAAACTGGTCCCTCGATAATCTGCCTTTTCGCAATGAATGGGTATTAATCGTCGATTGTGATGAGAGAATCACCCCCGAACTATGGGACGAAATCGCCACCGTGATCCAAGATACCAACTATAACGGTTATTATCTCAATCGTCGCGTCTTCTTCCTCGGACAATGGATTCGTTATGGTGGCAAGTATCCCGACTGGAATCTGCGCTTATTTAAACATAAGTCGGGCAGATACGAGAATTTAAACACGGAAGATATCCCCAACACGGGAGATAACGAGGTTCACGAACACGTTATCCTCGATGGCAAGGTGGGATATCTGAAAAATGATATGCTGCACATCGATTTCCGCGATATCTATCATTGGTTAGAAAGACATAATCGTTATTCCAACTGGGAGGCGCGAGTTTATTACAATATTCTCACGGGTAATGACGAAAGCGGCACGATCGGAGCGAACCTGTTCGGTGATGCGGTGCAGAGAAAACGTTTTTTAAAGAAAATTTGGGTAAAATTGCCCTTTAAACCGCTGCTGCGCTTTATTCTCTTTTATTTTATCCGTCTCGGTTTCTTGGATGGCAAAGCTGGTTATATCTACGGTCGTCTTTTGAGTCAGTACGAATACCAAATAGGGGTTAAATTGTACGAATTACGGCAATTTGGCGGTAAATTAAACGTTAATGCCCATGCTAATCCCCCGGTTAAACCCTCGGAACCTCAACCCGCGAAAATGATTAAATAAGTCCTATGTCCCCAGAAATCCGCACCGATGAGGAAGCGTGGCTAGATCTGCGTACCTACGATCAATCTTGGTTTGATCGCGGTCGTTCTAATCCGATTATCCTACTTTGGTGGTTAGTACAGGGAATTCTTTTTCCTCTCAGTTTGCACCAAATGGATAGCTTTCGCTGCGCTATTTTGCGACTATTCGGGGCTAAAATCGGCCTTGGGGTGAAAATTCGCCCGACGGCAAGGGTTACTTATCCTTGGAAAGTTGCGATCGGCGATTATACTTGGATTGGCGATGATGTGGTGATTTATAGTTTAGATAACGTTACCATCGGCAGTCATTGTGTGATTTCTCAAAAATGCTATCTTTGCACTGGCAGTCACGCTCCCTGCGATCGCTCTTTCAGCTTAAAAACCACTCCCATCCTCATTGGTAATGGTACATGGATCGCGGCCGATTGTTTCCTGGCTCCGGGGGTAAAAATTGGCTCTAATGTTGTTATTGGGGCAAGAAGTAGCGTATTTGCCGATATTCCCGCTCAAAAGGTCGCTTGGGGCAGTCCCTGTCGTCCTCAATACGATAGAAAGATGAATTCTTATAGTAGTTAAGCTAAGAGGCATTTTATTTTGACATCCTCGCCGCCGTAAAACGGACGGCGATTCCTCACCACGCCACTTTTTTAGGGTGGTCGCGTCAATGGGGTTGACGCTTCACCGAAAAACGCTTAATTGCTTAAGTCTGACACTTTCGACCCGTCCGTTTTCA
>NZ_JADBSA010000344.1:0-2958 GCF_020246945.1 Microcystis sp. M113S1
TGGTCGAGGGAATCAACAATAAACTTAAACTAATAAAACGAAGAGGCTATGGCTTTAGAAACTTTCGGAATTTTTGGGTTAGAAGTATGTTATCTTGGCATCTTGTCTGTTGATTTAGCATAAAGAGTAACGAAGAGCCTTCGGTTTTTTATCTGATTGTCTTAAAGGAGGAGTAGAAGAAGCTTGTGATGCGCGAGGTCGGGGCGGGTTTGAGCGTCTTCGTTCCCAGGGTCAGGAAGGAAGCATTGAATTTCAGATTTACCTAAAATGTCGGATGAATGCCCCCGCTAAATTTTTCGACAAGATACTCACCTTTGCGGGGGATGAAATCCGACCAGGATATTAACTGCAAAGCACGATTTTAATTCTACCATCTATGGGTAAACTGTGTTATAATTAAACTATCCAATGGTCGAGGATTGTTAAATGCTAGTCGTAGAAGCAAAGCTAAAAAACGGAACACCAGAGCAATATCAGAAACTTGATGTAGTCCCTAAGTACCTAAGCAAAATTAATTACACATTTCGATAAAGCTTTTGCCTTTTGCCTATTGCCTTTTGCCTATCCTAACCAAGAAATTAATTTTGCACGACTACTTAATAATCCTAGCAGGGGAGAAAGGGCGATGACTGCCTCCAGGATTTTATCGCCCCGTTTCATTAAGGATAATTGTTCATCGGCAGCCGACTCGAGGGCAAAGTGAAAAACCTCTGGATCTGGATTTTCTAAGCGCAGGGGAGCATAAAGATAGCTACCGATGGGGTGATTGCGGGAATCTCTGGCGACTTTTGCCGCCACATCCCAATTACGGATGGCCGATTCCATAATCCGGTTTAAAATCTGGCCTTCACTGAGGAGGGTGCGACTCCAAAACCAAATTCGTTCGATAATAGTGCTAAGAGCTAAAATAGACAGAAAAAGCAGCGGCCACATAGCCACTCCGCCTTTTTGGATTAAATCAGTTATACTCACGAGTTGTTTTGTCCCTCCTGGGCGATCGGGTAATGATTATAGTTTAAGGATTATAGTTTAAGATTTAGCTTAATCGATTGACATTTATAGTTCTCACGCTGACTTAGAATACAGGATGAGATGGGGCTTTTCAAGAGGCCTGAAGATGTGAATGGTGAACCTCAGTCCAGTCAAAAAATTCCTCGAAAAATAACCTCTAGACGACTCTGATCGGGGGTTTTTACAAAAATTTAGGGTTTAGCGGGTTTATACAAAGTTTCCCTCAGCAAACTATCCCTAACCCCTTTTCTAGATAGGAAAAGAGATTAGGGAATAACTGAACTTCCCCCGTATAAATATACTAGCTATGGCTCAAAGTCTTACAGAGCCTGAGTTAAAGCAATGTAATACTAATAAACTACTGGGTACAAACTCCTGAAATCCTTACGCAGACAGGGTTTGAGGCAAAATTTTTCAAATTTGACCCTTCGACCATTATAGCTTGTTTCCAGGCAGAAAACCATCAAAAACATGGCTACCGAGGGAATCGCTGACTCTAGAGATTAATGACACCATCTGTTACAATAAGGTTAGCGATCACTATACAGCCAACTCTACGGAATCGCTCTACTCTAGATACAGTCAACGGTACAGCCATTTTCAAAGGGAAAATGTACCCAGTAGCGTCTTTTCAATTTTTTCTGAGAAGCTCCAGGCAGTAAGGGTTTTGTTAATTTTTTAGTATTTCTGTATGGGGGAAGTCCAGGAATAACTGTCCTTAGTCAGTTTCAGGATTAATTTCTAATCCTTAATCTAGATGACAACGATACCAGTATTAACGAGAGTCGGCGCACCGGTGAGAGTGGCGATTTGAAGAGCGACGGAAGTAGCACCGCTACCGTCAGCATCAAAGAACAAAGCGCCATTAGTGGTGTTATAAATAAATCGTTGCGTGGCTGTGGTCGCTGCCGTGATTCCTGCACCAGAGATAAATTGAGCGGCAGCCAGGGCGCCGACGGCGAGTCCACCACCAAAACCAGTTCTAGAGACGGCAATCTGATCGTTTTCAGCGCTGACAAAATCAATCGAGTCAATGCCTTCATTAGGATTGTTGAAAATGAATTGATCGGCATTACCACCGCCGGTGAGGGTATCATTTCCTAGACCACCGGTGAGGGTATCGTTGCCAGCACCGCCATTGAGGAGATCTGCCGATACTCCTCCCAACAAACGGTCATTACCGCTACCCGCAGTCACTTGAAACCGCTCGATGCCTGTGTAAGCAACTTGATGACCAGTAGTGGAGATGACAGTAGCGGTTTGGCTGATATTAGTGGTGAGGCTAGAGTAGTCAACGATCAGAAGGTCGATGCTACCGCCACCGTCAGCAAAGTCAGTACCTAGACCTGTGCTGAGGGTGTCATTACCGTCACCACCGATCAGGCTGTCATTCCCAGCCCCCCCATTGATACTATCATTGCCGTTATCACCGATCAGGGTATCGTTGCCGGCGTTACCGATTAGAGTATCATCTAGAATCGCACCAAATAAGCTATCGTTGCCGCTACCCCCAGTCAAGTTAAAGCGCTCGATACTGGTGTAATTAACCTGATTGCTAGTGGTAGATATCTGATTGATTGTCTGAGTGATATCCGTAGTCAGAGTGGAGTAGTTAACGATCAGTAAATCACCGAGGTTTCCTCCTCCGTTTACTGTGTCAATCCCTAAGCCGGAGCTAATAGTGTCATTACCGTTGCCCCCAAGAAGAGAATCGTTACCATCACCACCACTAATGCTGTCATCCCCGTCATTACCGTTGAGGGTATCATTACCGGCATTACCGATCAGGGTATCGTTGAAACTACCACCGAACAGGTTATCGTTGCCATTACCCCCAGTCAGGTTAAATCTTTCGATATTTCTGTAGGAAATACTGTTACCACTGGTGGAAAAAGAGGTGGTAAATTGACGGATATCGGTGGTTAAACCTGAGTAATCGACTTCTAA
>NZ_JADBSA010000345.1:0-7479 GCF_020246945.1 Microcystis sp. M113S1
AAAGATTTTTCAGTCAAAGACTAGGGTTGTCCTTGGTACGCTGGCAAGGGGAGTATAAGGGAGTCGAGGCAGTGTGGTTGCGTTGGGCGACTTTTGCTGGCGATTTACTGCCCACGGAGTCAGAGCTAACCGAACAGGAAAGAATGCGGGCCCAACAGGAGAGAATGCGGGCCCAACAGGAGAGAATGCGGGCCCAACAGGAGAGAATGCGGGCCCAACAGGAAAGAATGCGGGCTGAGGATTTAGAAGCATTGCTTCAACGCTATCGAGAGCGTTTTGGAGATTTGCCGGAATAATGACTCTCCAGGAAGCTAAATAGAAGATATGATACTAAATCCGTTGAGTATAGGCTACTTATGAGGAGAGGCACTCATGCAAGAGGCAAGAGGCAAAAGGGAGAATAAATAATCAGTTTTTAATAACCGGATTTAGGATGAGAACATTTTTTCCCATTATATCGGGAGAGCCGTTGGCTTTCTAGTATTGGCTGGTTAAAAATTTTCTTTACAATAAGTTCATCATCAGGTACAATGGCTCTAAATCTTAAAGTTAATTTTTTTAGCTAATTACATTAGCTGATATAACCCGCAGGCTAGTTTAATAGTATTTTAGCAAGTATGAGAGAGCTAGAATAATCTTTCTCATTCTATATAGCTAATTGTAAACTGACCTAGTTGTAATTACGATTAAAACGCTTGTAGCTTGCCAATATCAAGATAAGATATGACAATAAAACCACCATTGCAAGAGAAAAAAACTATCGAGCTAGATGCTAACTTCTCTACAACTCGCCGAGTAACTGTGGAGAGGCCTGCTATTATTAACGATTCTTCTGCAAAAGTGCAATCTCATTTATTTTTGCCACCAAATCCAGAACGCAAGGGAGAAGGGGGATTAAGAACAAAGGGATATTTCAAGCACTCCTACACGGAGACAAGTGAGTTATCGGAAAAATTTGCGGTTCCGCTGGTTACTATTATAACGGTAGTTTTTAATGGAGAAAAGCACTTAGAGCAAGCAATTCAGAGTGTCATTAGCCAGTCTTACAATAATGTTGAGTACATTATTATAGACGGAGGTTCTACTGACAGCACAATTGATATTATTCGTAAGTATGATGATCAGATAGATTATTGGTTGAGCGAACCTGACGAAGGTATATATGATGCGATGAATAAAGGCTGGAAATTGAGTCAAGGAGATTACATTTACTACTTGGGGAGCGATGATATATTGTTAAATATACCTAGCCAATCTATTCAGAAAGCAAGTTTAAACAATACGGACATAATTCATGGCAATGTAATTATGGATAACGGTCAGCTACGGATCAGTAGATATAATCCATTGATTGTGTTAAAAAATACTTTATGTCCCCAAGGACTATTCATTAAGAAAAACTTACTTGCTCAACTTCCGTTCAACACGAAATATAAAATATATGCTGACTTCGATCTTAATCAAAAGATTTATAAGATGAGTGCATCGTCAATCAAAGACAAATCTACAATTGCTTTTTTTAGACTTGGTGGTGCCAGCAGTTCCTATCAAGATAACTCAAAATTAGCGAATTGTAAGCAGGAGTACGCTAGAGTTATTTATGATAATTTTGGTTTGTGTGGGCTGATTTTATCTTGGATTTGGGGGGCTGTACGAGGTTTAGTTGTTAGACACAATATCCATTTACATACCGATTACAAAACCTTGAAAAAAGTTTTAAAAGACTGCGAATAATCCTTTTTATTCGAGCGATATTTGCATGAACATATTTGAGCAATAAACAATTTAAAGGAGTTAGACACTTTCTATGCAGAGTACAGCAAATAGTAGCAATTATCAACATTTATTAAGTATAATCAATACTGAATCTTACAGACATTCAACTCATCAAGAAGTCAAAATTCTAGATGTTGGGTGTGGTAACGGACAATTGATTGCATACTTGACAAAAAATCTTCCCTGTGTACAGCCAAATATTAATTGGAAAGTCTATGGTTTAGACGTGGTTAATCATGGTGTTCAAAAAAAGGGGTTTATGGATGAAACAATTGAAAATCTATCAAAGAATTTTTCTGAGATAGATTGGCATGAAAGACTAACTTTAATGTATGATGATGAAAAGTGGCAATATCCAGATAATTTTTTTGATGTAATTATTTCTAACCAAGTGGTGGAACACGTCAAGAATCACATACTTTTTTTTCTTGAGATATCTAGAACATTAACAATGAATGGATACTCTGCACATCTATTTCCCTTATCTGACGTTCTCTGGGAATGGCATATTCATTTACCTTTGGTTCATAAGGTGAAAAATTTTGATTTTTTGTTTGATAACATTAAGTTTTTAAGCACTTTAGGTTTAGGGACTTTTCATAGTCAGACTAAAGAATCGGGTATATCTTTGGACGATTGGACTGAAAAACATACGGATTATTTACATTATTTTACTAACTATATTAGCTACCAAGAGATTTTAAAGATGGGCAAAATATCTAACTTAAGAACATCTTTTAGATATACGAGGGAACTTTATCAACTATACCTAAACAAAAAAATGAAACGAACACCAAAATCAATTTATACCAACCATAATAGCTCATTTATCTTGGAGTTTTTATCTATATTTTTTCTTAAGTATGTTGCCAGTGTAACTTTGTTTCTTGAGAAAAAACAGACTTTTAACTAATCAATCGGAGTAAAAAATGAATCAATTTATCGAGACGTTGAGTCAATGCCCTAAGTGCCAAAGTAGTCAATTAATTTTTGACGATCATCAGATTATTTGCAAAAACTGTAGTTCTGAATTTGCTATTATTAATAATAAACCAGTATTCATTCGAGAAGATAATGAAATTTTTTCTCCCTCTTTTTATACTAATGCGGTTACTAATTACAGTTCAAAAGAGAAAAAAAATATATTCTCAAAAATTGTCCCTAGTCCCTCGATTGCATTCAACCATGCTGAGAGGATTCAAAATTTCGCTCAGACTTTAAAAAAGTTTACCCCAGCATATGTCTTGGTTGTGGGTGGAGGAAATCAGAAAAGAGATTTGGATAGGTTAATGTCAGAATATAGCAATATCAAATTGATCTATTCCGATGTTGATGTTAATGCAGATGTCGATTTATTCTGTGATGCTCACGATCTTCCTTTTCAAGACCAAGTTTTTCATGGTATTATTACCACAGCAGTTTTAGAACACGTTCTCTACCCCGAAAAAGTCGTTAGTGAAATGCACAGAGTTCTCAAAGATGGTGGGGTAATTTATTCAGAAATTCCCTTTATGCAGCAGGTTCATGAAGGGGCCTATGATTTTACCAGATATACCCTCTCCGGTCATCGGCGCTTGTTTAACTATTTTTCAGAAATTTCCAGTGGTTTAGTGGCAGGACCTGGAACAGTTTTAGTCTGGTCTATCGAACATTTCGCTTTATGTTTTACTGGCAATAATACCTCAAGATTATTAACTAAAGCGATGGTGAGATTAATGTTTTCTTGGCTTAAATATTTTGACTATCTATTCAAAAATAATCCTCAAGCTCTCGATGGAGCTTCTTGTACATATTTCTTAGGAGAAAAATCTTCTGAGAAAGTAGTTTCTGATCAAATGATTATTGAGAGATATCAGGGAGCTAATAATCTTCGCCATACCTAGAGAATATCGTCAACTCTCCAGTTTATACAAGAAAATAATCTAATTAAATCCTCAACAGTGATGAAAGTTTTGTTATTCAGTCGCTACGATACTTTGGGAGCTAGCAGCCGCTATCGTACCTACCAATATTTGCCTTATTTGAAAAAAGAGGGAATAGAGGTTGAGACCGCTCCTTTATTAAATAATGATTATCTTAGAACTCGCTACTTAGGGAAAAAATACCCTTTATCGAGATTATTATCTGCTTATCAACAGAGAATTTCGCTGCTATTGAAATCTCAAAAATACGATTTAATCTGGTTAGAAAAGGAAGCATTACCTTGGCTACCAGCTTGGCTAGAATTACTGTTGCTCAGAGGAAGAACACCTTATGTAGTTGACTATGATGACGCAGTTTTTCACCGTTACGATCAACATTCTGCTTCTGTAGTTAGATGGCTATTGGGACAGAAAATCGATCGAGTAATGCAGAATGCTCGCTTAGTGATTGCGGGAAATGATTACTTAGCTAACAGAGCAACACAAGCAGGAGCTAAATGGGTGGAAATATTACCCACCGTCGTCGATCTCGATCGCTATCCCTTATCAAAAGCTCCTCAAAATGAAGTCTTTACCATCGGCTGGATAGGAACCCCACTGAAGTTTTTTAATTATATCAAAGAACTAGCTCCTGTTTTAAAAGAAATTTGTCGAGATGGTGGTGCCAAAGTCGTTGCTATTGGTGCCAAAGAGACAAATATAGAGGATATCCCTTTAGAAATTAAGCCTTGGTCAGAAGCAACCGAGGTGAAAGAGATGCAACAATTTGATGTAGGGATTATGCCCCTTACTGATACGCCATTTGAGCGAGGAAAATGCGGATTTAAACTAATTCAATATATGGCATCTAGTCGCCCAGTTATTGGTTCACCAGTAGGGGTGAATGCCGAGATTATCGAGCAGGGTATCAACGGTTTCCACGCTAGTAGTCAAGCTGAATGGCTGCAAGCTTTTCAAAAACTTAAAAATGATCGATATTTAAGGGAAAGCATGGGATTAGCGGGCAGAAAACTTGTCGAAGATAAGTATAATATTAAAATAACTGCTTCTAGGATGCTTCAGCTATTACAGGCAGCTGTCCAAGTTAAAAAAACTTAAACTTGTTCTCATAAAATTATCCCTAAATAAAGAGTTTAAACTGTGCATGAAATGAAAATACTTTTTGTTATTACTAGAGCGGATACCGTTGGGGGCGCACAGGTTCATGTGCGGGATTTGGCGAAATTTCTCCAAGATTCTCACCATCAAGTCTTAGTTGTTACTGGAATCAAAGGAATTTACAATCATGACTTGCAAGGACAGCACATAAACAATGTATCTTGTCAATACTTGGGCAAAAAAATTAACTTAATTCAAGACTGGAAAACCTTAAATTTTCTTCAAAAAATTATTGCAGAATTCCAACCAGATATTATCAGCACTCACTCTAGTAAAGCGGGAATTTTAGGACGATTAGCAGCCAGAAAAAGCAAGACTCCTTGTATTTTTACCGCCCATGGTTGGGCTTTTACAGGAGGTGTACCAGAGCCGAGTCGAACTATCTATCAGTGGTCAGAAAAAATCACAGAACCTTTAGCTAATAAAATTATCTGTGTTTCGGAACAAGATCGATCAATTGGACTAAAAACTGGTATGCAACCCAATCGATTATTGACCATACATAATGGGATGCCAGATATACCAGCAGAATTGAGAGCTAATCCTAGTCATTCTAACCCTGTTCGTATTGTTATGGTGGCAAGATTTGATCAGCAAAAAGACCATGTAACCTTACTGAAAGCCTTTCAAAATATTCCCGAAGCCCATTTAGATTTGGTCGGAGACGGTCCGGATTTAGAAAAAATTAAAACCTTAGCCAAGGAGCTAAAAATTATCGACAGAATTAATTTTTTAGGCTTTCGTACCAATGTAGCAGAAGTATTAGCCCAAGCCCAAATATTTACTTTAATATCTAATTGGGAAGGGTTTCCTCGCACCACAATCGAAGCAATGAGAGCAGGACTACCAGTGATTGTGTCCGATGTTGGGGGAGCGTCAGAAGCAATTATGGAAGGAATAACAGGTTATATTGTACCCCGGGGAGATGTTAACACTTTACACCAGAGACTATTACAATTAGTTCTAGATGCTCAGTTCAGGACTAAAATGGGAGCGGCAGGACGCAAACGCTACGAAGCAGAATATACTTTTAAGAAGATGTTTGAAAAAACCTTTCAGGTTTATGAGCAAGTTTTAGAGAAAAGGACTAAAAATGATGATTGAGAATAAATTGTTAATCACAGGTGCTACAGGGTTGCCAGGTGGTTTTTTCATGGAACGTTTGGCATCTACTAAGCCTGAAATAGAAATACATTGTTTAATTCGCCCTACTAGCGATCGCAGTATGTTAGATAGTCTAGGATTACCCATAATCTATCATATTGGTGATAGCTCGATTCCAGAAACTTGGCAGCAAATTTTTAGTGAAAATAATTTTCAAACCATTATCCATCTCGTCCAGCTTCGACAAGTACCAACCATACTTAATAGTCTAAAAAAATTCCAACAAACTCCCCGATTAATTATCATCGGAACCACGGGAGTGTATTCAAAATATAATGAATATTCTGCCGAGTATAAAAAAGCAGAAAGCTATTTACAACAATATGCTGGTTCTTATGGTCTCCTGAGACCGACAATGATTTATGGTTCTCCCCAAGATAAAAACTTACACAAATTGATTAAATTCTGTCACCGCTACGGATTCTTTCCCATTTTTGGCTCTGGGGATAACCTGTTACAACCAGTTCACGCTGATGACATTGCCCAGATGTTGTTAAAAGTCTGGGAATGTCCTAATATAAAAGGTGCTTACGATCTTTCCGGAGGTAGTATTGTTTCCTTCCGTCAGTTAATTTTATTGGTAGAAAAGTTATTAGGAAAATCGGTACGACCCCTATCTTTTCCTTTAAAATTTGGCATTTGGTCGGCTACTCTATTAGAAAATACATTAGGTAAAAAGTCACCCGTGCGACGAGAACAAATCTTGCGATTACAAGAAGACAAAGCTTATTCCCACGAAGAAGCTAAAAGGGATTTAGGGTTTACTCCTCGTACTCTAGAAGTCGGACTACAACAAGAGATAGAATTAATGCGCTCCCAAGGCATAATTTAACTAATTAAATCAATTTTTGTCTTGACTCTAGCCATATTCAAAAAACCCTGAATTGGCAACCTCCCTTTACTTTAGAGCAAGGATTAGCCCGAAACATTCAGCCAGAAAATTAGTGTTCAGCTTGTCAAAAAGGCCTCATAATTCAAGTTCCGCTTTGACAAAATCGGCAGTTTTATGGAGAGAAAACCCCACTTTAGCGGCTATCATCTGCATAGCGCGATTATCCCTTAAAATGTCCGCTTCAATTCCGTCTAATCCTTAGAGACGGGAGAAAGATTGTTCAGTCAAAGGCTAGGGTTGACTTTGGTACGCTGGCAAGGGGAGTATAAGGGAGTCGAGGCAGTGTGGTTGCGTTGGGCGACTTTTGCCGGCGATTTACTGCCCACAGAGTCAGAGCTAACTGAACAGGAAATAATGCGGGCCCAACAGGAAAGAATGCGGGCTGAGGATTTAGAAGCATTGCTTCAACGCTATCGAGAGCGTTTTATGGACTGATGAGCTAATAGCACTAAAACATTATCCGAAAACTGTTATCTCAAGAAAAGACGCGGTCGTCATCTATAAAGAACTAAAGAACGATGGATTTGTCATAACTGCTTTTTTGACATCCTCCTGCGAAGAAATTAT
>NZ_JADBSA010000346.1:0-5897 GCF_020246945.1 Microcystis sp. M113S1
CAGGTTATTAGCAATTTAATCGATTTTCGGCAATCCTTACCCGATGCGATCGCTGCCTCGCGCCTACATTGGGAAAATCAACAATTAGGGGCTGCTGAAAAAGTTTTTCGGTGGGGGTTGGGGGTTGGGGGATGGGGGATGGGGGATGGGGGATGGGTTTTACCGATTTTCATGTGGTCAACTACCTAATTTTCAGGGAAAAAGTACCTGAATTTTCCCCCTGATCACTCCCATGCCTGGTACTTTTTGATTGACAAAAAGTCTAAAAGTCTTACCCAACAAGGTTTTTAGATTTATTCAGCAGACCCCAATTAGGAATTGAACCTTTAGAAGATCGGGAAAATATGCTCAAAAATCTGGTTTTACCCGCAAATACTCAAGTATCCCGTTGGCAAGAACAAAATATGTTTTTTGGGGGTGTGCATGGGGTGGCAGTGAATGATCGGGGGGAATTAACCGCTACGGGCGATCCGCGTCGGGATGGAGTAGGATTAGTGATTAGTAATTAGTAATCGGCCAACATAGTGGTGTGAGCTTGTTTACTTCTTATCGTTTACTGTTTACTTTCGAGATACTCATGTTGCTCTTGCGTTATGGTATTACCGTGAGTGCGGTGCTTGGGTTGATTTTCTTGGCTGAATCCTCGGTTAAGGCACAAACTCAGTCCGCTGCCGATTTATTGAAGAAACCCCGACCTACTGCCAATCCAGTTTCTCAATTACCTGGTCCCTCGGCGGCACCGGCAACCACGGAAGCAGATACCAAAGCCCCCAATTATCTTAATCCTAGTGGCAATCCCCTAATTTTTCCCACCAAACCGGATGAGGTGAATATTAGGGTAGTACAACCGATCACCTTAAATCAAGCGATCGAATTAGCTTTAAAAAATAATCAGACCTTACAGACAGCCCGGATTAATCTGGAAATCGCTCGCGCCCAATTAAAGGAACAACAGGCGGCCTTATTACCCACGGCAGAAGCGGAGGCCAGTCTCACTCAAGATCAATCGGCAGCTGCCCAAAGACAGAATGAGTTAGCTCGTCAACAGGGAATCCCAGCAGTTACACCCGAAGATAGTACCAACCTTCAGGGTAGTGTTCGCATCGTCTATGGGGTTTATACAGGGGGTGAACGGGCAGCCCAGATCAAAAGGGCCGAAAAAGTGATCCGGCAACAGGAATTAGAGGTGGAACGAGTCTCGGAACAAACTCGTTTTGATGCCACCGATGCCTATTATGAATTACAGAGGGGTGATGCCCAAGTAGCGATCGCCCAAGCCTCGATCGAAGATGCTAGTCAAAGTTTACGGGATGCTCAATTATTGGAGCAAGCGGGACTAGGAACTCGATTTGCTGTCCTACAGGCGGAAGTTGACCTCGCTAACGCTAACCAAGACTTAACTCGGGCGATTTCTAACCAGCGTATTTCCCGACGGCGACTGGCACAAATATTGAGTGTTGGCCAACACATTGAGTTAACCGCTGCCGATGAGATTCGCGAGGCGGGAACTTGGGGCTTAAGTCTTGATGATAGTATTGTTCTGGCCTATAAAAATCGCGCAGAATTAGAACAACAACTCTTACAACGGGAAATTAGCGCAGAAGACCGCTCGATCGCCATTTCGGCGGTGATTCCCCAAGTGGACCTTTTGGGCGCGTATAATGTCCTCAACGATCTCAGTGATGAAGCTGGTTTTGGCGATGGTTTTAGCGTCGGTGGCCGGATTCGTTGGACTTTTTTTGATGGTGGTCGTGCTTTTGCTCGCGCTCGTCAAGCGGAAAGAAATATTGATCGCGCCGATACGGAATTCTCCCTCCGTCGCAATGAAATTCGCCTTCAGGTGGAGGAATCCTACTATAGTTTGATTTCTAACCAAGAAAACATCAAAACTTCGCAAAAAAGCATTGAATCCGCCACGGAAAGTCTGCGATTAGCCCGTTTACGCTTTCAGGCGGGTGTGGGAACCCAAACGGATGTGATCAACTCCCAACGGGATTTAACCGATGCCAGAAGCCGTTATCTACAGGCGATCGTCGATTACAATAGATCCTTGAATAGTCTCCAGCGAGCGATTAGTAATTTACCGGATAATCGTTTGTTTGAAGTGCGTTAATTGTGGGATTTATCGATAGGTGGTGTGGGGGGAGATGGAAAAATCTCCCCTATTTTAACGAGTTTGGATAATTCTAATCTGTTGTTCCCGCAATTGCTGCATGGTGGGAGTTTCCTGTAGCTCTTGCACCTGCGGACGCAGATTATTACAACGAGAGGAATTACTGCTACCGCATTCATTTTCGATCGTGTTCTGTCGCCGCTGCTCGATTTGGGGACTGGTGCGAAAGTTTAATTGCTGATTGTATTGGGGATATTTTTGGTAAGCGCAGGATTCAGCCCCCGCTAAACAACGCTCACTGATAGGCAATTGGGCCACGACTAGGTTGCCGCTAACGCAAACCCAACCCAGACCCAGAAACAAACCTGATAATAAAGAATTTCTAGTGATCATCGCCAATATACCTCGGTGATCAAAAAATGTAGTCTCAGGATTGGCGGCCATGACGGTAATTGCCCGGCAGACTCTCGATCATGATTCCACCTCTTTTATTCTAGTCAATTTTTCTCGCCCCGCCCACGATAGCTGAAAACAGCCCATTGCCAGCTTAAGATCACTGGGTTAGCTGATCATAAATTGGACGGCTTTTTTTCTAGACCGCTTGCAGAACATAGAAGGTATAACCATAGAAGTTGCTGAATTTCTCAAAAAGTTTCATCTCTTCTTCAGTTTCACGAATAACCGATTGGCTACTTGGGCTGATTTCCAGCTGCTCGATTCGTTCACGGAGAGGTTCATAATAATTTAGCCACCAAACTAGACTTGGCAGCCGATGGGTAGAAAGTACCTTAAAACCAGACCTATTAGCCCGAACGATATTCTCAAACTCATTACCCATCATAGGATAGGCGTTTTGCCAATAGGCCACAGCAGGCCCTGGCAGATCATCAGTAAACCAACTCATCTCCGAGATGACGGCAATAGCGTTGTTAGAAAGAAGAGGTCGCCAGATTTTAAGGGCCTGCTCAAACCCAAGATTATAAGCAGCCCCCTCAGACCAAAGCAGATCAACTGAACCCACTGACCAATCAAGTTTAGCCATGTCACCATGAATTGGAATGATTAAATGCTCAAGACCAAGCTGTTTTGCTCGGGTTTTGAGTTCGTCGATAAAAACCGACGAGGAATCCACTGCCATGACAGGGCTTTGGTAGTATTGTGCCAGCAGTAAAGCACTAGCACCACTTCCACATCCTAGATCGGCAATTCGCCGCTTGAGGGGCAAAATAGAGAGATTACTCAAAATTTTTAGGGAGAAGTCAGAGTCCCCTGGCCCTTTACGGTCAAGTCCACGGTGTAAATCAGTTAAAGCGGCAACATACTCAGTTTGATTGTCTGTAGTCATAGGGATTTTTGCTGGCTCTAATAGCTGAAAACAGCCAATTCCGGGCTTAAGATCACTGGGTTAGGCGATCGTTCCCGTCAGAGGGGAACTAGGACTAGCATAGGACTTAATCGGCATTCTTCCCGCTAAATAGGCTAAACGTCCCGCTTTTGCCGCCATTCCCATGGCTTGCGCCATCATAGCCGGATTGGCCGCCATAGCGATCGCACTGTTAATTAATAAAGCATCGGCACCCATTTCCATAGCCCGGGCCGCTTCTGAGGGTGTACCGATCCCGGCATCTACTACCACTGGAATTTTGGCGGATTCGATGATAATCGCGATATTTGCCTCATTTTTCAGCCCCTGTCCCGACCCGATCGGCGATCCTAGGGGCATAACCGTGGCGCAGCCAGCCTCCTCTAAACGTTTGGCCAAGAGAGGATCGGCGTTAATATAGGGCAGTACGGCAAAACCTTCTTTAACTAATTGTTCGGCCGCTTGCAAAGTTCCGATCGGATCGGGTAATAAATATTTAGGATCCGGAATAACTTCGAGTTTAATAAAGTTATTGTCTTCCTGTCCCAATAATTTGGCCATTTCTCGTCCTAAACGGGCTACCCGAATCGCTTCTTCGGCCGTTTGACAACCAGCAGTGTTGGGTAACATCCAGATTTTCGACCAATCGATCGCTTCTGCTAATCCCTCATGACCGGGAGCGTTCGTTTGTACTCGTCTAACGGCAACGGTGACAATCTGACATTCGCTGGCAGTAATACTTTCCTGCATAGTGGTCAGATTGGCATATTTGCCAGTCCCAGTCATCAAGCGGGAGTGAAAGGTTTTCCCAGCAATGGTGAGGCGATCATTCTGGGGTGATAAAAGCGGTTGACTGGGTTTATTCTCAATAATAGTTAAGGACATAGGTGAAATAGTAACGGGTGATGGTTGATTAAAGCGATCGCAACGAAAATGAGTCAAAATCGGATCGGTTTTTTGATTAATTACTAGGTCAGCAATCAAGGAAGCAGTGACAGGAGCGAGTAAAATGCCGTTACGATAGTGACCGGTGGCTAAAATCAGGTTATCACAGCTACTACGGCCTAAAATGGGCAATTCATCCGGTGTACCCGGACGGAATCCCCACCACATTTCCTCGATTTCCCAGTCAGCTAAAGGGGGATAGAGACGGGTGGCGCGCTCAAAAAGGGTTTGCAGTCCTTGGGGTGTATTACCCGTTTGCCAGGCGACTTTTTCGGATGTGGCACCGATAATTAAACGACCATTGCGACGGGGAACCAGATAGGTTTGCGGACCGAATAAAACCCTAGCTAAGGTCTGGTTAGGGGGCATTTTTACTGCGGCCATTTGACCTTTGACGGGATGGATAGGGAGGGGTAATAGTTGACTGGCCCAGGATCCCGCCGCTAAAATGTAAATTTTTGCTTCTAATTCCCCAATTGAGGTATAAATACTCTTGACTTTTCCCTGCTTTTGTTGTAAGGCGTGGACTTCTATGCCTTGGCGAATTTCTACCCCTAAATTTTCGGCCGCTTGTTGCAGGGCAGTCACTAGCTGCCGGTTATCCACTTGTCCATCGTCGGGATACCACCAACCACCGATCACATCTTTACCTAGTCCGGGTTGGTAGAGGTGAACTGCATTGCTGTCTAACCAAATTTTATTAGCTGCATTGGCAGTAATAGGCTGATTTTGCTCGTAAACAGGAGCAAGAATACCACAGGGATAGTAACCGCTGTTTATACCCGTTAAATCCTCGATTTTGCGGCTCCATTCTGGATATAGCCAGCGCGATTGCAGACAAAGATCGAGAAAGGGACCCGGGGGAATCCCCTCCGCATGGGGGGCCAACATTCCCGCAGCCGCACGACTAGCGGCCTGAGCTATATCTCGAACTAGGAGGGTAACTTTTGCCCCGCGCAATTGCAAATCGACGGCGATCGCTAATCCGATGATACCACCGCCCACGATCAAAATTTCGCTAGTTGAGTTCTTGACACTCCCACCGCTAAAAGCGAGGGATTCTTGGTTCAACGACATGGCTTAAAAATCTAAAGGAAGTGTAACCTTGATCCTAACCCGCAATTAGTGACCCGAGAGAGAGGAGAAGTGATGCCACTGGCATAATTTAAGCTTAAGTTGACATCCTCACCGCCGTAAAACGGACGGCGATTCCCAAACCTCACGATTTGAGTTTCTGCTTCTTTCCCGAAGGATTTTTCGCACCTGCCGCCCCAGTTTTACTCTGTGAAGGTCTTATGGTCGCTCTACAGACTGACACCGCAAGCCCTGCGGCCAAAATGTTTTTACTGGCGTTAATATCTCGGTCATGGTGTGTCCCACAGTCTGGACAATCCCACTCTCGAATATTTAACGGCATTTTCTCAGCAATATACCCGCAATTACTACACCTTTTAGAGCTAGGAAACCATCTATCTA
>NZ_JADBSA010000347.1:0-11656 GCF_020246945.1 Microcystis sp. M113S1
AAAACGGACGGGTCGAAAGTGTCAGACTTAAGCAATTAAGCGTTTTTCGCTATCTGCGTCAACCCCATTGACGCGACCACCCTAAAAAAGTGGCGTGGTGAGGAATCGCCGTCCGTTTTACGGCGGCGAGGATGTCAATCTTTATTATCACCAAATAGAGACCAAAAACCGCCCTTGCGATCCCCTTCCTTTTTTTGTCCCTTCTGGTCTTCCATTTCAACATTAGGATTAACTACTTTATCTAGTTCCCGTTTGCACCTAATCACCGTCGCATCTTTGGGGCTGACTTGCCAGGCACGATTGATATGAACCCGGGCCATGGCGAGTTGATTTTGTTGCAGGTAGGCTAAACCGAGCAGGGCGTGACAGATGCCATTATCCGGTTCTTGCCGCAGGGCATCGCGCAATTCTCGCAAAGCTTGGGCGGGGTTATTTTGGTCAAGAGAGGCTTGGGCGCGGCGAATATAGGCTTCTAGGGGCGATTCTTTGGCTTTAGCCTCGGCTGCCGTCGTGACAGTCGCTCCCAATAACTCGGACTGGTTAGGATTGCCTTGGGAGATAAAGACTTTCTGGATAGTTTTCTTGTTGCCCTGACCTTCGGTTAAGATCAGATAAACCAGATTGAGTTCACTGAGTTGGGCGATTTTCTGATAGGTGTTTTCTAGGGCGGTATATTGATCGATCGCCAAAGATTGCAGGGTTTTTTGATAGGCTAATTCATAGTTAGCGGTGAACTGGGCTAGTTTTCTAGCTGGTTCGCTGCTGATAGTGATTTTACCCGAATCCTTCGCCATTGCCTTGCCCATTTGTGTTAAAACAAGGCGAAATTCTTCCCGAGATAGTTTGCGGCTTAGATGTTCGTAGGCTGGGTTAACTAATTTTGAGAGTAACTCATTAGCCTGTTCCCTTTCGGTGGGGGTGTGAATGCGACAGGTATCGGGATGGAGTTTATAGGCAATTTTTAAGTAACGCTCGCGAATCTCCTCCTGTTCGGCATCGATCGAGACTCCTAAAACAGCGAAGTGATCGATTAAATCAAATTGAAATAATCCCTGGGAAATCGGAAAAGGCATACAGCGAATCCTACTCTAATCACAATGATAATCGCAATAAATATTAAAAGAATTAAAACTGAAAACTCCAAGAGGCGGCTTTTTGCAGAGCTTGGCTTAAGGTGGTGTGAATCTGTCCGTTAGTGGCCAAGATTCGCCCCGTTTCCATCAGAAAATGACTCTCATCGTAGGCGCTAATTTTACCGCCAGCTTCTTCGATCAGAATAATTCCCGCAGCCATATCCCAGGGATTAATCCCTCGTTCCCAATAACCATCTAAGCGCCCACAGGCCACATCGGTTAAGTCTTTGGCAGCGGAACCGCTGCGGCGTACCCCTTGGGTCAGATGGGTCAGATAACAGAATTCGGCATAATTATTATCGGGGGTTTGACAACGATCGTAGGCAAAGCCCGTCACCAGTAAACTTTTTTCTAGTTCACTCGTCCGGGAGACATGGATGGGACGACGGTTCAGGGTGGCTCCTAAACCCTGGGCTGCCCGAAATAGTTCCTTTCTAAAGGGGTTATAGATGACTCCCACTTTTGCTATCCCTCCGATGAGTAGTCCGATGGAGACGACGGATACGGGATAACCGTGGGCATAGTTGGTGGTGCCATCGAGAGGATCGATCGCCCAGAGATACTCGCTGTCCGTCCCTGGCAGTTTTCCCGATTCTTCCGCTAGAATCCCATGTTCGGGAAAGTGACGGCTAATAATTTTGAGAATTTCTGTTTCTGCTCGACGATCTATTTCCGTCACTAAATCGCCCGATCGCCCTTTTTCTTCTATTTTCTCGATTTTACCCCAATTATCGATAATTATTGTTCCCGCTGCTAGGGCAGCTTCGCTGGCAATGTCTAGGTATTTTTCTAATTGGTTGCTGGTATCTGGCACGATTAATCCCTAATCTATTCTTCATCTAAGGGTAAACCAAAACGCACTTTCCCACGGGCAAAAAAGCGACCGAATTGTAATTCATAGACTTCATCTTCGTCTTGGGTGGCTACTTCCATATCGCTACGGGCATAACTGACACAAAGTAAAGCATAACCTCTGGCTTTTAATTCTGGCGATAGTCCAATCGCTTCTGGTTGATGGATGTCTCCTGATAATACCCTGACCGCGCAGCTGGTACAAGCTCCATTGCGACAGGAAAAGGGTAATTGATGACCCTGTTTTTCCAGACTGTGCAGTATATAGTTATCCCCTGGAACGGTGGTGACAAATTTTTCGCCCGTCTGACGATTGTGAACGGTGATTTGATAATATTTAGTCATAGTTTGTTTAGTTAGGCGGAAATTATAGATGCAATTTAGATAGTTCTGAATTTAGGGGCTATTTTGGTCAGCCACCTTGATTATATCATCAATAATTGCTCAAATAGTCTTCATCTTTACAAATGCCCCTGGACAGCTGTTAACTTTTCTTTGGTCACTTGCTAATTTTTATGGCTCTTGAAAATTCATCTCTTTTAATCTAACTGCACCGTCGATAATTGAGATTTCCTGGGAGCCAATTTGCACGATCGCATCTAATCCCTTACCGATAATTTTAACTGCTGGGGGACGACTTTTTTGTACGGTCATCACCAGAAAAAATTCCTCGCTACCTGTGGCTAAAATGCGCTCACCTGTATTAGTTTTCTCGACTTTTAAAGTCACGGGAGTTATAAAAGTTCCCTGCATATTTGCCCGATTTTGAGTGATAGTAAAACTATTTCTTCCGAGAGTAACATTTCCCTGGGTATTCATCACCCAAGTTTTATTAATAAATTCTGGTTGATCGACTTTACCTAATAATTTATCCATCAAGACGAATAATCCGGGGGAACCAGAGGATAGACTGTAATCGACGGCGAAAGAGCGAACTAGAGCAACTTCTACGGGTTTATTAGCTCCTTTAACCCTAATTTTATCAGTTTTTAACGTAATTACTCCCGAACCATCGGGACTAGATTGAAAAGATATCGGTTTTGCCTGTCGCCAAGGTGGGGTTTTCGGGAAAGTAACGGTATTTTCTGAGTTCCAGTCGCCTTTTGATCTCTCAAAACTCGCCCAATGTCCTCCTAGTCCCCAAATTCTCACACTAGCGACATCGGGAAAAGACCATCCCCCCACAAAAGGTTGCTGTTTGAGATAGATACTAGCGACAAAATCCTCTTCATTTTGCCAGCGATTACGAAAAGCATAAAATCCCTTTTGTTGATCAACTAAAACCCGGTCAAGTTGGCGTTCGGGATTTTCGGGAATAAGATTAGATGGATAAGCAGCGAGAAGAAAAGGGGCAATATGAGGATAATGGGGGTGAAAAAGTTGTTTTTCTTGACCTTGTAATCGCCATTTTAGCGCTGGCAGCCATGATTTATCGGTAATTCCCAATGCGATAGTTAATAAAGACACTCCTACAAACACCTGATGTCTGCCATAAGCAGGAATCAATAATTGACCATTTTTAGGGACAATTCTGGTTAAATAATGGGGGATCAATTGGGCTGCCGAGGAACCAGTTACTAAGTCTAATCCGAGACTATTTCGATACCCTTGCAGAAAAGGAAAAACAGCGAGAACCATGGGTTCGGTGGTGTATAAATCTCCTTCCGTGCCAAATCCTCGATCACCGATAGCTGTGGTAAAATAGCGTTCTAGGTGACGTTTGGCCATTTCCACCTGTGCAGAGGGATAATAAAGAGGATCGGGCGGTAAATCTTCCTTGAGAATCGCTAAACTAGCTAATCCTGCCGCACCTCTGGCCCGCGCATTCCAGTTACTAACTGCGTCTCCATTCCAGCCATCTTTGGGTAAACCACTGAGAAGTTTTTTACTTTCACTGGATAACCAGCCAGTAATTTCCCGTTGGCGCTTTTCTCCCCAAAGATCATAACAAAGATCGTAGGCGAGAGCGACTCCGGCAACAATTGGCGATTGTTCTAAGATTCTCCTGCCCCGATTTTTACGGGTTTTTTCGATAATTTCCCAGGCGGTTTCTGCCGATTTTCTATCTTGATTTAAAATTGCTAAAAAACAATGACCTGTGGCATGATAACCACCATTAGGCACATAACCATCGTAATAAATTTTTTCCTGTAAACTGTTGTTTAATTGGGCGATAATAGTTTGACCGATGGGAGTTTTCGCTTTTTCTCTGAGATTAGTTAATTCTGACTTGCGAAAGATTAAACGGGGATGTTCTCGCGCTTGTAGGGGTTGGTGATTAGGGACGGGATTAGGCCATAAAGGGGAAATTGTGCCATTAACTTGGCTATGTCGTCTTCTTCCCCCTAAAGTGCCTTGATAACTGCCGATAAGTTGGTCTTGGTAGGGGACAATTTCGATATTATAAATAGCTTCCCTGACTTCCGCTTGCCAAGGGTGACTTTGAATCCTCATTTTCACCTGTAATCGCCAAGCATTGTCTAATTTAATCGTTTTTACCGTACCTTGGTGATCCACTTCTTGATTGAATTTCGGTGCGTATCCCCACACCGATGGCTGACAAACAGCGCGATCGCATCTTAAATCTAGGGTAAGATCTTGATAAACGGGTTTATCTTGCCACAGTTTCCAAACGCCATGTTTCAGGGTTAAACGAAGGTTGCCAGTTAATAATTGCGGATTGATCGTTTCTTGGCTAGGTGCGCTTGTACCACCTAGCAAAAGTAGGGGAATGGCCGCTAAAAAAGGAGATATTTTCATAGTAAACAAGCTAGGGGAAATATCAGGTATTCTAGAAAGAATAATTTCCAAATAAATTGGTAAAATCGGCTGATTTCGCTTTTATCTTCTAAATTTACCCCGCGACTACGCCACCAAAGAAGAAGAAGTAGGAGCAGATGGGCGACAATGGCCAGGGGAGAATTAATTCCCGTTATCCCCAAGAGACCGACGGCAATCATCCCTGCATAACATAGAGAAATTGTCAATAGGGAAATTGTTAAGATTTTTTCTGGGCCGAGAAGGAGGGTAAAAGTGGTAATTTGGTAAATGCGATCGCCTTCTAGGTCAGGAACATCCTTAAAAATAGCGATCGCAACGGTGAAAACAAGAACAAAAGCTGTTAAAACCCAGACTGAGGGATAGATAGACTGATTTTGATTAATAACTGTGTTGTAGTGGCGAAAAAGACCTAAATTGACGATAACACCCCGGACGGTAAAAATACAGAAGGCTGCCCAGAGAGGAAAGCGTTTTAACCGCACTGGTGGCAAGGAATAGGCAGTACCGATGAGTAAACTAATCCCCACGGTGATTAACAGCCAAAAACCACCGATAAAAGCCAGTATAATTGCTAAAATAGCAGTAAAACCCACGATCAACCCTCCTGTTAACCGAGAAAATTCGCCCTTTGCTAGGGGAAGATGAGGTTTATTGATTTTATCGATGTCGATGTCTTCCAACTGATTTAAACCGACGATATAGACATTACCCGCAAGACAAGCGACCCAAGTGAGCAATAAAACCGACCAATGGCTAAAAAAATCGCTAATATTGCCCAAAGCAATTAAATACAGACTTAAAACACTGAAAGAAGTGCCGATAATCGTATGGGGACGGGAAAATTTCCAGAGACTCCCTAACCGGTGGAGAAAGTTAGGCTGGGGATGGTTAACTGGAAGAAAAGGAGCTTGATTCATCAGACCTCTTGTAAAAATCAAAAATTGTCGTGGTTGGTGAGGAGTAAGTAGTCGGTCGTCAGAAGAATTAAGAATGAATAATAATCAATTAAATGGTTTATTTGGATATTTTATGCCACTTAATCCTTATTTTTGACGTTTTTCAACCCTCAAAAATCAATTATGCAAGAGGTTTATCAAAAAAAATCAATCCGAGGACAAGTAATCTGTTAAAATGATAATCCGGACTCAAACCCTGTGGAGAGGTGGCAGAGTGGTTGAATGCGGCAGACTCGAAATCTGCTTTAGGGTCACACCTAACGTGGGTTCAAATCCCACCCTCTCCGTTGAACTGATAGATAACTTAGTGCTGTCGTTAAGGAGCTTAAGGGATGTAGCGTTGTCCTGGGTGGTTTCCGCAAGAGCAAAAGCTTTTCTACTCTCCCCAACTTCTTCACCGTTTCATGGCCAGGGTCAAACCATCACCAATAGGAATAATACTGATATTTACCCGTTCATCCTGCTGAATTTTGGCATTAAGGGAACGGATAATGTTGGTGCGATTATCAGTGCTATCGGCCGTCGCTACCCGTCCCGACCAAAAAACATTATCGATAGCGATAATTCCGCCATTTCTGACCAATTGTAACGCCCGTTCGTAGTAGGCATCATAATTACTTTTATCGGCATCGATAAAGACAAAATCAAAACTATTACTTTCTCCCCCGGCGATTAATTGATCTAAAGTCTCCAGGGCCGGGGCAATTCTTAAATCGATTTTATCGGCGACACCGGCCTGCTGCCAATAACGGCGGGCTATACTGGTATATTCTTCCCTTAGGTCACAGGCGATCAGCTGGCCTTCTGGGGGTAAAGCTAAGGCCACCACTAGAGAACTATAACCGGTAAAAACCCCTATTTCTAGGGTTTTTTTCGCCCCGATCACCTGTACCAAAAAAGCCAGAAACTGACCTTGTTCGGGGGCAATCTGCATGACTGCCAGGGGTTGAGAGGCAGTTTCTTGACGTAATTGAGCTAAAATAGGAGGTTCTCGCAGACAGATAGATTGATAATAGGAATAAAATTGTCGATCGAGTCCAAGAGTTTGATTAGTCATAAAAAAATTGCTAGTGGATAGAGTTATCGAGTAAGATTCTAGGTAATCTGAAGCTGAAGAGAGCGTATTGGTTGACCAAAAAGGAAGACTTGGCAGGAAGCAAATCATGACGAAACCCGACTCGGATCATCTCTTTAACGAGGATCTCGAACAGCTGTTAGAGAGTTTAGAAGACAAAGACGCCGACGGTGACGAGGCTCTAGATGAACTCGGCTTTTTATTCGAGCAGAGTTCTTCTCTGGTGGCCAGAGCCGGGGCCTATCTTGGGCAAACCCCGTCTTCCTTGACCTCGGAAAGGGAATTAGAGGAACTTTTTGGCGATAGTATCAATTGGGAAGAATCCGCCACTAATGATCTTTATTATACCCCCGGACCGGCTCCCAAGTTAGAACCGGAAGATGGGGATGATCTCGAATCTCTGCTGCTAGAAAATGCGGTGGTCTTGGACTCAGAAGCAATTATAGCCATCGGCAACCCCAATTTTTACGACAGCCTCGAAGACTTAGAAGCTTTTCTGAAAAAACCCACGCCACCGGCGCAACCGCCACTACCAGACATCTTTGAATCCCTAGAGGCCTTCCTCTGGGAATCCCCAGCAGTGGACCTGGTGGCTGCGGTGGAACCTCTGCAAGGGTTAGAATCACGGGAAATTGCCCCAGAAAGCCTCCTAGAGGATGAATTCAAGGATTTAGAAAAACTCCTCGAAGAAACCAATCAGGTGATGGCAGCAAATCCGGCGGTCAGCGTCAGTCCACCAGTCCGGTCAAAAAACCTGCGTCCCCTTGTCAGTAAAGCTTTTGAACAGACGATGCGGGTGCCGATCAAACAATTGGATAACCTCAGCAATCTGATCGGGGAACTGGTGGTTAAACGCAATCGCCTTGAAGAGGAACAGGATCGCCTGCGTCTCTTTTTAGATAATTTGCTAACCTGCGTCCAACATCTGGGTGATGTGGGCAGTCGGATGCAGGATCTCTATGAAAGAAGCCTCCTAGAAGGGGCTTTACTGGCTAGTCGCAATTCCGGTGGTGCCATCGGTTACGGTAGAGTTCAGGGAGAAAATCAGGGGGATTCGGCCATGGCTGGCGAACTAGATGCCCTAGAGATCGACCGTTTTACCGATTTCCATTTATTATCCCAAGAGATGATCGAATTGATCGTACGAGTGCGAGAATCGGGTTCTGATCTTCAATTTGTCGTCGATGAAACCGATCAGGTGACGCGCAGTCTGCGACAGGCCACCACCCAACTACAGGAAGGGATGACCAAATCGCGCATGGTTCCCTTTAGTCAAGCCGCCGATCGCCTACCCCGGGCAATTCGCGATATTTCCCTGAAACTTGATAAACAAGCCGAATTAAAAGTGGAAGGGGGTGATGTTCTCATCGATAAGATGATCCTCGAACATCTCAATAGTCCCATGACCCATCTGGTCAACAATGCGATCACCCACGGCATTGAATCACCCCAAGAACGCATGGACAAAGGGAAACCTGCCCTCGGGACCATCTCTGTCCGGGCATTCCTACAGGGGAATCAAACCGTGATCACCGTTGGTGATGATGGGGCCGGTATTGATGCTGATCAGGTGAAACGCAAGGCGATCGAAAAAGGCCTGATCGGCGATCGGGAAGCTGAACACCTCAGTCCCCAAGAAGTCTATGAACTCCTCTTTCACCCCGGTTTTAGTACCAAAGATCAGGCCGATGATTTTGCCGGTCGTGGGGTGGGTTTAGATGTGGTGCAGACCAGTTTAATCGATGTGCGCGGGACCGTTACTATTGACTCGGTACTGGGCAAAGGAAGCACGTTTACCATCCGTTTACCCCTAACCCTGAGTATCTGTAAGGCCCTGTGTTGTGTGAGTAATCATGCGCGCATCGGGTTCTCCATGGACGGAGTGGAAGATATGAAGGATTTCCGGTCCAGCGATATCCAAATGGATAGGGAGGGACGGCGCTGCGTTTTCTGGCAAAATACTTTACTACCCTTCCAACCCTTAAGCGAATTGCTTTCCTACAATCGGCAACTAAGTCGCGGTAGTTTTTATACTGGCAAACAGGAGGAAGACTCTTTTTCGATCGTGATCCTGCGCGGTGGTAATAATCTCCTCGCAGTACAGGTGGATCAAGTGATCGGTGAACTGGAAATCGTCATCAAACAGATCGAAGGACCGATTCCGAAAACGGCTGGGATTGCTGGGGCGACGGTTTTGGGCGATGGTACGGTGATGCCGATCGGCGATGTGTTAGAGTTAATCGACATCGCCAGGGGTCGTCTGCGTACCGATAACGGTGGTCTTTGGCGCCAACCTGCCCCCCCCGTAGCGGTGGAAACTAGCCAAAAATCGGGGGCTATGGTTCTGATTGTCGATGATTCGATTACTGTCCGGGGATTGCTCTCTTTAAGCTTTAGTAAAGCCGGTTATCGTGTGGAACAGGCCCGGGATGGTCAAGAAGCTTGGGAAAAATTACGCGGCGGTTTGCCCTGTGATATCGTTTTCTGCGATATCGAGATGCCCCGCATGAATGGCCTAGAATTACTGTATAATTTGCAAAAAGACCCCCGATTAGCGTCCATTCCCGTGGCTTTATTGACTTCCCAAGGAGGGAAACGTCATCGTCAGGTGGCGGCGACATTAGGAGCTAGTGGTTATTTTACCAAGCCCTACACGGAAAGAGATTTACTCTCGGCGGCTGAAAGAATGATTGCGGGGGAAGTGTTACTAGCTAATAGTATTAAAGCGACTCGTAATCAGCCTTTATACCCCGATGCAACGATTATTGACAGTAATCCCGCTAATTTCTTTGCACAATCGAATCATCGGGTCTTGATTGTCGATGATTCGGTAACGGCGCGGGAAATGTTAGCGATTTCTTTGGTTAAAGCTGGTTATCGCATTGAAAAGGCCCGAGACGGTTTAGAAGCATGGGAAAAATTACGGGCTGGATTAGCTTGTGATCTGATTCTCTGCGATCTCGAAATGCCTCGCCTGAATGGGTTAGAATTGCTCTCTCGTCTGCAAAAGGATGAACAACTTCAGGGGATACCAGTAGCGATGATTACCTCGCGAGGGTCGCAAAAAATGCAGCATCTCGCCGCTGCTAAAGGGGCAAAAGGTTATTTTGTCAAGCCCTATATTGAGGATGTTTTACTGTCGGCAGCCCAACGTTTAATCGCTGGTGAGGTGTTAATCCAAAAAGAAAGTCCCGCGGATTAGCTTGGGTAACTTGCTAATTTGAATTTGTTTTCTGGAAAATCATTAAATGTTGTTGGGGCAAAGTCTCGATGATTTCTTCTGGCACTAAACCGAGAGCGGCCATTTCTTTTTCTGCCTGTCTGCGGGTCATTTTATGAAGGGCCTTGATGGGAATCAGGGGATTTTCACGACGGTATTCTACTAATACCACCCTACCATCGGGTTTTAAGGATTTGACCAGATTCTCCATCATCTCGCGGGGACAGGAAAACTCGTGATAAGCATCGACCATTAAAGCTAAATCTATCGCATTTGGCAATTTGGGATCGGTTTCTGTGGCGAGAATTGTGGTGACATTCTTCACTTGATTTTCCTCGGCCAAAAAATCAATTGCCCCTAACATTTCCGGTTGCACATCGACGGCGAAAACTTGTTCTACTAAATTCGCCATAGGAAAACTAAAATAACCTGTCCCCGCGCCGATATCTGCCACTAGGTCTGTGGGTTTTAAATGTAGTGCGGTGATCAGATCATCGGGTTTTTCCGTGAAACGGCGACTAGGACGTTCTAACCATAACATTTCTTGGTGTCCCATGACTTTAGCGATTTCCCGTCCTAGATAAAATTTACCGATACCATCGCGACTATGAAGCGATCGAATCTGATAATATTCCTCTGGCGCTAAAACTGAAGCATCGTAGGTAAAATTTAATAATCCGAAACCGCAAAAAACCACTATTAGAAACGAGACAATTAAGAAAAATTTTTGCTTAAACAGCATCGGGATTAAAAACGGTGGGCTAGAAAAAATAAATTCCCCGTCCGGGACAGGGAAAAAATCTATCTTGATCAACAAAACAATTAATCCAAAAATCCCATTAAAGTTTCGGGATCATCGATTTCATTGGAAGCAACGGGACGATTACCCATGACTGTATAAGTTTCGCTAATGTGCAGATGACTCAGAGCGATCGGACGATTGCCAGAGATCGCTAGAGTGCTACTGATTTCCATACCACTAGAGCCGACAGGACGCAATCCACCGACGGAAGAATAGGTACTCACAACTTTCAGATGGCTAACTTCCACGGGACGACCACCGGGTAACATTTCATCTTCCGTGAAGTGAAGATGGCTACTACCAACAGGGCGATTTTCGGGCAAGCGATGTTCAGGTTGATAGAATTTTAAGGCTTTGGAAGCTGATTCGGGACTGTTTTTCACCGAAAGGGCGACCACTTCTTTATCTTTGGCGGTTTTAGCCGTACTAGCCTTACCGCGCACAGTGCTGGTTTTTTCTTCTGTGGTTGCTGGGGTTTGAGTCCCATTTGTTTCTAGATTTTCCACCGTCATAACCTGATACTCCTTTCCGTTAATAGCTTCGGGGAAACGATAAGATTTAAGTTTAGGGTATTCTCGAAGACTTTTAATCTTTTTTTAAAATCCTCTCTAATATTAAGATACACCTTTCTCTCCCAAAACCCTATAAGTGTTGTTGACACTCCTGGGCTTAAAGGCGTGAGGATTCTCGAAGCTCATCACAGCCCTTTCTGGTTTCCCTTACTTAGGTCTTACACGATTATGTCTGAACCGAACCTACTAGAATATCACTTGCTATCTAGTTATCCTTTTTCTGGTTCACTCTCCAAGGGTTTTGGTCTTTCAACCAAGATTTGGG
>NZ_JADBSA010000348.1:0-4093 GCF_020246945.1 Microcystis sp. M113S1
CTATGGGAAAGATGCTCTTTGGTCTCCTAGTTATTTTGTTTCTTCTGTAGGAGGTGCAACCCTGGAAGTTCTCAGATGCTCTATTAAAGATCAAGAAAAGCCGTCGTAAAACGACGGGGTTTTAACCCAAATTTTCGATAATGTCGAGACAGCCACGCTCAAAAATCTAGAATCCTGACTGATAGCCTTTCTGAACGGAAACTTAGACGGTTTTCAGTCCGTCTGGGAGTACACTAGAAAATACCCATTTATTCCATCGAGCCGTTCATGATTATTTCCGTCGTAGCACTGAAGGGAGGGGTCGGGAAAACCACCACATCGATTCATTTGGCCGCCTATTTTCAGGAAAAAGCGCCCACCTTATTGATCGATGCGGATAAAAATCGTTCGGCTCTCCATTGGTCCCGGGAAGACACCCTTCCTTTTATGGTAGCGTCCCAAGCTGGAGCGACGGGACTGGTGAAACAATACACTCATATTATCGTCGATACCCAGGCCCGGCCAGAGCCAGACGAGCTAAAAGATTTAGCTCAGGGCAGCGATTTATTAATCCTACCCACCACTCCCAATCATCTCGATATCGATGTCACGATTAAAGCGGTAGAATTGCTGTCCACGATGACCGATAATTATCGAGTTCTTTTAACCCAAGTGGATTCACGGACAAAAACAGGACGAGAAGCGCGGAAAGCTCTAGAAGAAGCAAAATTACCCCTATTTAAGCGAGAAATTCCCCGTTTAGTTGCTTTTGAACGAGCGGCCGAAAAAGCAGTCATCGTCAAAGATTATCCCGACCCCCGGTCCAATTTCGGTTGGCTTTGTTACCAAGCGGTCGGTAAAGAAATTTTTGCCCTAATGACATAAATTGTTAAAAAAGTTAATATTAATATTTGTGTCATTTTTCCCCAAAAAGATACTTAATCTGCATGGGGACTTTTTGTAATCTTCCGTTAAGCGTTCACTCCTAAATCGGTAAAGTCTGAGACAATCAAAAAAGTCTGACTGTAGGAGAACCCTCTATGAAATTGGCCTATTGGATGTATGCGGGTCCCGCTCATATTGGCACTTTAAGGATCGCCAGTTCCTTTAAAAATGTTCATGCTATCATGCACGCTCCTCTGGGAGACGATTATTTTAACGTCATGCGCTCGATGTTGGAAAGGGAGCGTAATTTTACCCCCGTCACTACTAGTATTGTCGATCGTAATGTTTTAGCCCGGGGTTCCCAAGAAAAAGTCGTCGATAATATTGTTCGCAAAGATCGCGAAGAAAGTCCCGATTTAATCGTTTTAACCCCCACCTGTACCTCCAGCATTCTCCAAGAGGATTTACAAAACTTTGTCGAAAGAGCGCGACAGGATGCCGAGGGGGATGTGCTGCTGGCCGATGTCAACCACTATCGCTATAATGAACTACAAGCGGCCGATAAAACTCTCTATCAAATTATCAAATATTATCTCGATAAGGCCCAGAGAAAAGGGGAAATTATCTCGCAGAAAACCCCTAAACCTTCGGTTAATATTATCGGCATTACCACCCTCGGTTTCCATAACCAACATGATCGCACAGAATTAAAGCGGTTAATGGCAGATTTGGACATTGAAGTTAATGACATTATCCCCGAAGCTGCCTCCGTAGAAAACTTAAAAAATCTGCCCCGCGCTTGGTTTAATCTGGTTCCCTATCGAGAAGTGGGATTAATGACAGCCAAATATCTCGAAAGTGAATTCGCCATGCCTTACGTTGATATTACCCCCATGGGAGTGGTGGAAACAGCGCGCTGTATTCGCAAAATTCAAGAGGTAATTAATGCCCAAGGTGCGGCAGTAGATTACGAAGATTTTATCAATGAACAAACTCTGCATATCTCCCAGGCTGCTTGGTTTTCTCGTTCCATTGACTGTCAGAATTTAACGGACAAAAAAGCGGTGGTTTTTGGTGATAATACCCACGCAGCCGCTATGACAAAAATTCTCGCCAGAGAGATGGGAATCCATGTGGTTTTAGCGGGGACTTATTGTAAGTATGATGCCGATTGGTTCCGGGAACAAGTGAGTGAATATTGCGATGAAGTGTTAATTAGCGATGATAATGGGGCGATAGGAGATGCTATTGCTCGGTTGGAACCGGCGGCGATATTTGGTACTCAAATGGAACGTCATGTGGGCAAACGTTTAGATATTCCCTGTGGAGTAATTGCCGCACCTATTCATATCCAAAATTTCCCCCTCGGTTATAAACCTTTCTTAGGTTACGAAGGCACTAATCAGATCGCCGATTTGGTCTATAATTCCTTTACTTTGGGCATGGAAGATCACCTATTAGAGATATTCGGTGGTCATGATACAAAAGAGGTAATTACTAAAGGTATTTCGGCAGATTCTGACCTAAATTGGAATAAGGAAGCTACGGCAGAATTACAGAAAATCCCCGGTTTTGTGCGGGGGAAAGTCAAACGAAATACCGAAAAATTCGCCCGGGAGCGAGGTATTGGTGAAATAACTTTAGAGGTAATGTATGCCGCTAAAGAATCTGTAGGAGCTTAATTATTCTTGGGGCTGAAAGTTAACAGTATTCAGCCCTATTTTTTTTAGTTATTTACTTAACCCCTGAAGTATTCTTTCCTCTACTCCTTTCCCCTGAATTAACACTCCAAATCCTCCTAAACCGGTGGGATTGATTAATTGATGTAAGGCATCTCGACGCTGAAATATAGTTAATATATCGATTTTTCCTTGAGAAAGTTGATTTAATCTATCCCCTAATCCCAAAGCCATTAAAAATAATCCTTGCTGAGTAAAACCGAGATTTTTTAAGCCTAATTTCTCCCCTTGACGTTGTAAAGCGGTAAAATCCACATGAGTGGTAATATCTTGTTCTCCCACCCACAAATAAGGATGATCATGACGCTGATGTTGTCGATAACATTGTAGGGTTCCTTGACTTCTTTGGGGATGATAATATTTTTCGGCAGTGTAACCATAATCTATGGTTAAGATATAACCTCGATCGAGTTTCCGATTAACCGTTTCTAACCAGTCTAAAGCTAATAAGTTTACCTCGGTTTGATAACCCTCCGGATAAAGTGGGGAAGGAATATTTATCCCCACTAAATCAAAATAGTCTTTGATTCTGTCGCTGGATAAATCTCCGATAATCTCCTGATAAGGTTCCCCCAATTCCAGATAAATTTCTCGCAATTCCCCTGACTCAATCACAACTCGATGGACAGGAAAAGCATCGATTAACTCATTACTAAACACACAACCCACAAGGGAATTATCGGCCAAATTCGGCCAACTTTGCCAAGATACTGGGGAATATCCCGCTAAAGTTGCCTGTTGTCTTTCCCTGAGTTTCTGAGATTGTTCGATAATTATATAACTGAGATTTTGATAAAAATCAGCATAGTTATCACTTAAATAATCAAGGATATCTTTCGCTAAAATTCCCGAACCTGCTCCCACTTCCACTAAAGTAAATCCCAGCGAATTACCTAAAAATGCCGCCATCTCGACAAATTGCTCTGCCAACAATTGACCAAAATCTGCCCCTAGTGACGAGGAAGTAAAAAAATCTCCTTTTGAGCCAATTTCTACTTTTCCAGAGGCGTAATAGCCATAATCGGGGTGATAGAGAGCTAAATCCATCCAGCGCTCGAAGCTAATTCGACCCGCTGCTGATTGTTTAATTTCCTCTAGGATGATTGCTTCTAAATTCATCTTAATCAGTAAACAGTAAACAGGTATAAAGATAAAGATAAAGATAACTAATACTAAATCCGTTGAATATAGGCTACATAAGGGGAATAAATAATCAGTCTTTAATAACCAGATTTAGTATAACGGCTCTTCTAGGTTCTGTGTGATCAGTTTAACTTACATAGGATCGATCGATCTTTGTGTCCTTTGTGTCTGGTGTGGTTTCTTCCACCCCCTCGCTAGGAGAAATGTATCTTAGAATACATTTTACCCACCAAATCCAAGAGAGCCGTATAACTAACTAATTAGGGTTTGCTGAAAAAGTTTTTCGGGGGGGGTTGGGGTTGAGGAGGTGCGGGGTTTGCTGGAGGGTTAGAATGGGTTTTGGGCGC
>NZ_JADBSA010000349.1:0-5972 GCF_020246945.1 Microcystis sp. M113S1
AAGGCCGAATTTGAAGTCTTTTCTGAACGAAACCCCTTACTATCTGTTGTCAAGGTTCAGTTTTTAGCTTGGTTATCGCTTTTTCCATTGTAGCTTAAAGCCGTCGTAAAACGACGGGGTTTTAACCCAAATTTTCGATAAATCGAGCAGAGAGAAAATATCTGGTACAATGGCACTCCTGCAAGGATTTACCTAGGGATAAGCCGATTTGTGTTGCTGAGGCTATATTTTGAGCAACTTTTGTCAAGTTATTCGGAGAATCAAGTTATTTTGTCATCAGTTAAGCTGTACTGCATTTAAACTGCGTAGGGGAAATTTTAGTACAAATGCTCAAACCCCCTCTCCCCTCTCCCTGCTCCCAATTCCGACGCTCATATCAGTGATGCCGTAGGTTAAGGGGTTATTATCGGCATCGGTGGGGATAAATAAGTGTTATAAATAATTATAGGCTACTCAAAATAAATCTAAAATGACGACAACAGAAATTAAATTCACTCTAACTTTACCTAAAGTTCCAGAAATTCATCATCTGGAAGCTGAGAAAAAAGCTAAAGAAGCCTATGTTATGACGTTACTTCGTCATGGTGATATTAGTGCGGGACGTGCCGCAGAATTATTAGAGATCGATCATCATAAACTTTCTGATTTAATGGATCACTATAATATTTGTCCATTTCCTATGCAAACCCAAGAAGAATTACAACAAGAAGTGGCTGAGACTCTCCAAATTTTAGAGAGATATAAAAAGTAAAGTGATTATTGTCTCTGATACCACCCCTTTAAGTGAATTAGCAAAAGTTGGAAAACTTAATTTACTTCATGACATTTACGGGAAAATTATTATTCCTCAAGAAGTTTACCATGAGGTAACAACAGGAAATCATCCAGCAGTTAATTTAGTTCAATTAGCAGACTGGATAGAGAGACGAACCATTAGCAGTTCAGAAAAAGTCTCTACTTTGAAAACGATAACTAATTTAGGTTGGGGTGAATGTGCTGCTATGATTTTAGCTGAAGAATTAGAAGCCGATCAATTATTGATTGATGATTTAGAAGCTAGGCGAGTTGCTTTATCTCGAAATTTAAAAATTACTGGTACATTAGGTATTTTATTGGTCGCCAAACAACTAGGATTAATTACTAGCGTTCAGGAAGTTTTAGCTGCGTTAATTACTAAGGGTAAACGTATTAATACAAGACTGTATCAAGAGGTTTTGTCCACCGCACAAGAATCATTTTAATTATTCAATAATTGCTGAGAAAAGGACGTAAACATCATCACTCACGTCCCATGAAAACATTAATTAATTGTCGTTAGTGTTGTCTTGATTATGCTTTTTAGACAGCAATACACCTAACCCTAGTGTTGGCATCGGTGGGGGTAATTGTGTCAACAAGAGTGTTTAAGAGGCTATTTTCGGGAACGGTGAGGGTAGTATCGTAGAGGACTGGTGCGCTATTTTGGACGAATTTAAATGCACCTAAATCGACGTTTGTACCGTTAACGCGAGGATTTCGGGCAATATCAAAGGGTATTGCTTCGGTGATGTTGCTATCTCCGTCTAAGTCGCGGGTATCAGCAGGGAGGGAGGCGTTATTTCCGGCGTTGGTGATAAGATATTTTCTCCCACAAAAAAATCTTGCTTTGTGCTATGCTAAAATTGCCATTAAAACTCATAGTTAATACGAAAAACAGTATGAACGATGTAGAATTACGCCAGTATTTAATTGAGAAGTTAGGTATCTTATCCCCAGATAATATTAATTTAATATGGCAATTTGTTGATGATTTAAACCATGAACAAGCGTCAAAAAAATCTGATAATTACCTGATAGACAAAGCATTACAAAAATGGCAATTTCTAATTAAAAATAACCAAGAAATGGACAGGAAAAATCCTTTAAGTGAAAATGAGATTAAGATAATTTGCCAGTTTTTAGGTCAAGCTAATCAATCTCGTCCAGTAGGATTGGCTAAAGAAGAATTTGCTGTTCCCGATGATTTTAATAACCCCTTACCTGATGAAGTTTTGGACTTGTTTTATCCGCAATGAGATTGTTACTAGATACACACATTTTTCTTTGGTTAATTAGTGATAATCCTCGCTTGTCGGATAACTTGTGTGGTCAGATAAAAAATAGTAACAATGAAGTTTTTCTAAGCGTTATATCTGTTTGGGAATGCGTTATCAAGTATCAGTTAGGCAAATTAAATTTTCCCGAACATCCTGATATATATCTTCCCAAGAAAAGGAAACAGCATTTAATTAATAGTTTGGTTATTGATGAAAAAAGCATAGTACATTTAAAGGATTTGCCACTCCTTCATAAAGATCCTTTTGACCGCCTTTTAATGTGTCAAGCTTTACAACATGATTTAACGATAGTTACTGAAGATAATGCAATTTTAGATTATCCTAACTTACAGTTTTTGTGAGTATGAAGAAGGGACGTAAACCCTATCGCTTACGTCACCTTTAAACATCAATTAATCATCGTCAATATCGTTTTGTTTGTGCTTTTTAGACAACAACGCCTCTAATCCTAATATTACTATTCCTAGAATTGTGAGGGGTTCAGGGACAGACTGGATAGATTTAGTGGCTACTTGTAAATTATCAATTGAAAAAAGTCCATTACCACCAAGGGGAGATATCTCGAGACGAGATGCAGGAGTAGATCTGACAACACCTAAAAACTTAAAGGCGTTTGGGTTAAGGCTACTGATTGTAGAGGCGAATACTCATAAGCCTAGTTTATTATTTTTTTTTATTCATCAGCAGAGCTTATTAAATAAATCGAGCAGAGAGAAAATATCTGGTACAATGGCACTCCTGCAAGGATTTACCTAGAGATAAGCCGATTTGTGTTGCTGAGGCTATATTTTGAGCAACTTTTCTCAAGTTATTCGGAGAATCAAGTTATTTTGTCATCAGTTAAGCTGTACTGCATTTAAACTGCGTAGGGGAAATTTTAGTACAAATGCTCAAACCCCCTCTCCCCTCTCGCTGCTCCCAATTCCGACGCTCATATCAGTGATGCTGTAGGTTAAGGGGTTATTATCGGCATCGGTGGGGGTAATTGTGCCAACAAGAGTGTTTAAGAGGCTATTTTCGGGAACGGTGAGGGTAGTATCGTAGAGGACTGGTGCGCTATTTTGGACGAATTTCAATCAACTTAAAGTACAATCAAGAATGACAGATTTAAGTAACTTAATACAAGACTGGGCAAAAGATTTCCCGCGAAGACTGACACCAACCTATAATCAGCGTTATCAATTTCAGATTAGACATTGTGGTAATGAGGAAATTCGAGTCCGAGATGGAGGAGAAGAAATTTGGGCAGATGGCATTAATTATGAAACAGGAGAGCTTATGGAAGCTAAATTTATTGAAAATCCCGCTAATAGTCCCTATGTTGATAATTCTAATGTACCCCCTTTTATTCGGACAAAAGTTCAAGGCGATATAGAAAATGAATTTCGTCGCTATGGAGCAGTCAATAATGACCAAAAAACCCCTGTGGTTAAGTTGTTAGTAATTGTTAATATGAGAGAAGCCGTACCATTTTTTGAAAAATTACTCCGTCAGTTTAATATTCTTGGTACTGTTGTCGTTTTACCTTAAGTAAAAAGGAGAAGTTTTTAATGGAATATCTTATTACACCAGACCAACCGACCCAATGGAAAATTAACCCAGTAGATTTTATTGAAAATCTCGAAAAATCTTGGCATGATACCACGATTAAAACCCTAACTAATCCCGATGATTATTATAGCATCGAATGGGTTATTAAAATTCCAGAAAAAGGGACTAGATTAGATGGAGCATTACATCGAGATGGACAAGGAATTAGTTTGGATGGATATTTAGAAGATTGTGCTACTTTTGCCATTTGGTTTCAATCTCTTGTTCCTGAAAATCAAGAATTAATGTTTTATGATCAAGGCTATAATTACTGTTTAAAGTTACAGCCAAACACAGCAATATCTGACATCATCCAGCCATTTCTAAGTCAGTCAATTTCAGTATGAAACTCAATTAATCTAGGCAAAAAGACGTAAACGCTATCGCTTACGTCCCCTAAAAACATCAATTAATCATCGTCAATATCGTTTTGTTTGTGCTTTTTAGACAACAACGCCTCTAATCCTAAGTGGGAATAAATAATCAGTTTTTAATAACCGGATTTAGTATAATACCAAATCCGTTTTTAATAATATGATTAACTGCCGATCGAGCTTTAAAAACCCAGTTATGGATTGTTTCTTGCTGCTCTGGCCTCCCCGTTTCGACAAGGACACAAGTTAACTTGTGTCCTTTTTTAGTCTTAAAATCGTAAATTAGGCTAATCCGACTAATTTAGCGCTGTATTCCCACATTTTTGCGCCTCTTTCCTCGTCGCGAGCTTGAGGAGAAACCCTTTGAACAAAGGATTTACCCTCTTTTTTCTGACGATTGCCCCAACTCCAGTAAGCACCGGATTGACGGTATTCGGGGTCAGCAACCACCATAGCGACTCTTTCCCCGGCTAATTCTTGGGAAACATAGCCACCGGTGATATTTTTCTGGAACCAGGGGAAAAACTGCTGGAAAAAGGGGTAATGGTTGCGGAAAAGGGGTGTATCGGCCACACAACCCGGATAGAGGGAAGTAAAAGTGATTCCGGTCGATTGGTGATAGCGTTTGTGCAGTTCCCGCATGGTGAGAACATTACACACCTTACTATCTTTATAGGCTTTGACCGATTCAAATTTTTTGCCGTCGGCCATGGTAATCGGCTCTTGGAAACCGTTGGCAAACCCGTCTAAATCGCCCAAATCGGGACGAGGAGGAATTTTACCGCCTAATTCATCGGGATTATGGGTGACAGTGCCGAGAATGACTAAACGGCGGTCGGGAGAGGGAGAATTTTTTAGATCTTCCAAGAGCAAATTCGACAACAGGAAATGACCTAAATGATTGGTGGCCATGCTCAATTCATAACCGTCGGGACTTCTTAAGGGTTCTTTGAGCAAAGGCAGATAGATAGCGGCATTGCAGACTAAAGCGGTTAGAGATCTGCCCAAGGCCCGGAAATTTTTAACGAAGCGCCGGACGCTATCGAGGGAACCGAGGTCGATAAATTCAATACAGTAGTTATCCCGGGGAATGTTCAACTCCTTGGCGGCCTGTTCCATTTTCGGGATATCCCGACAGGCCATAACCACAAACCAACCTCTTTGAGCAAGGGATTTAGCGGCGTAGAGACCGACTCCAGAAGTTGTCCCAGTAATGATCACCGTGGGTTTTTTATCTTGTATCATTTTTTGATAATTTTCGTTAATCGCTCTGGTCTAGGGAATATGTAAGGGATTCCAATCATAAATTTTATCGGTTGTCTTGCCTGACCCCGGGGTTCGCTTTACATAACTTCAAATTTTCCTGAGTGTTCACTTATCAGTGATCAGTGATCAGTGATCACTGATCAGATTTGAGTTTTAAGTTTACCGATCTCCCCACCACCCCACACCCCACCACCCCACACCCCACACCCCACACCCTACACCCCACACCCTACACCCTACACCCCACACCCCAATCCCCAATTAACGAATGGGTTTAGCTAAATCACCGACTTTAAAACCATTACCGGTAATGATGCGACCGACGCTAGATTGACCATCAGCTTCGACAATTTCGAGAGTGCCAATCGGTTGAGTAATCTGACGGATAACCTTACCCGTTTGCGGATCCTTGACCGTTTGAGTCGTCCGTTCGATGGAAATGCGTAAACCGACACGATAGCCTTCTCCCGTACCGGTAGTGATCCGATAGTAGTGGCGTAGCTCTCTTGCTTATCTAGCCTGAGTTGTGTAGAATATTGACTAATAAAAATAATTACCTGATAAATGTCAAGAATTTGCTTTTTATGATTCAATAATTTGCTTTTTATGATTGCTGTTTTTATCAAAATCTTCTCTGGGATTATTA
>NZ_JADBSA010000035.1:0-5568 GCF_020246945.1 Microcystis sp. M113S1
AGAGGTAAAGCTTGCTCATACTGTCCCATTGACCTATATAATACGGCTAAATTATATAGAGACTCAGCATAGTTAGGGTGGTCAGTACCTAGAATTTTACCAATAATTTTGAGAGCTTGTTGATGGAGAGGTAAAGCTTGCCCATACTGTCCCATTGACTCATATAATACAGCTAAGTTATTTAGAAAAGCAGCATAGTCGGGGTGGTCAGTACCTAAAATTTTAGCACGAATTTCGAGAGCTTGTTGAGAGTGAGGTAAAGCTTGCTTATACTGTCCCATTGACTGATATAATATGGCTAAGTTATTCAGAGAATGAGCATAGTCGGGATGGTCAGTACCTAAACTTTTACCACGAATTTCGAGAGCTTGTTGAGAGAGAGGTAAAGCTTGCTTATACTGTCCCATTGACTGATATAATGCGGCTAAAAGATTCAAAGAATCAGCATAAATAGGCTCATTAGTTAGTGAGTAACTTTTGGCTAAATCACAGGTTTGTTGGGCGAAGATAATCCCTTGCTCATATTGCCCCTGTTGATATAGCATTTCTATGGTTTTGTTATACTTTTGTATCTGGTTAATTATGGATTGATTCATGTTACTATCCTCCTTTAATAAACTAAGTTTTTGTTGTTGATTATTGTTGCTGATTGATCAGAGTAATTAATGGTTTGTTCCACCACCTGAAACCGCTTATAAAACACCTCACTATTACCCTGTTGACCCTGAATAAATATCTCCTACAATAAGTTGTTAAAAACCTCCGTATTGTTCCAACGATAGATACTGAAATCTCGACGTATGATGATTTTGTCAATGAAATATTTCAAAGTTATCGTTAACCAATCCCTGCAAAAAGTTGATTTGTGCCTGATTACCTATTCTGGCTAAGAGTAAATAACAGGTTTCGGTGATAACAGGATAGGTGGTAATTAAGGCTTCATTTTGACTATAAATAGTTTGAATAGCTAACGAGTGATCTTTGTCTTTTCGATTGCCAAGAGCGAGAAAGAATCCTGTATCAGCAATGATCATTTTTTTCGGATAGGAGTGAATGCAAAATGTTTTCTGAGTTTTCAGCAAAGTCAGCCTCTGCTTCAAAGCTACCGATAAAGGAACTTTGTTTTAATTTAGCTAGGGGATCGTGTGTTTTTCCTTGGAGTTGTTGATAGCGTAGTTCAATGGCTTGTTGAATGGTTTCTAAAGTATTTTCTTGGGTTGTTTGTTGAATATAGGCTAGTTTTTGAGCGTGTTCATCGTCTAGTTGAATAGAAATTTGCATTGTTTTTTCCTATTTTATGGGCAATTACTGTTTACAATGGGGAAGGGAGATCGCTGGCATGATGCGGTCTAGTTATACTGTTATATCGGGTTAATGATTGCTTAATTTATGTTACCATTCTCCTTGAATAAACCAAGGTTATTACGACATTTTATTAAGAACTTGTAATATTTTTTGAGCTTGTGTTTTATCTCCCTGTTGCTGAAATAAAGTTACTGATCTTTGTAAGTCAGGGATTCCTTATTTGATAATCTCCTGACATTACATAGACAAGCCCCCACAGGTTATAAGCATCCGCTACTTATTACTACCATTGATTCACTCCGATCTTTTTTTCTTTGAGAGTACCAAATAGGCTGGGAGTAAGATCTATCGTGTAGTGTGTATTCTCAGGAATAGTGATCACCTTGTCAATTTTGCTGTAGGATGCGTTAGCACCAAACAGATGTCTATCTCCATACCATTTTTTACCCGTAGCCAACTTTATTATATATTGCCCCGGTGGAATGGGTGTTTCGTAGGAATGCCCCTTTAATATCAAGAACCAACAGATCCGTTTACGGCTAATTTTATCCTCTAACTTTATCACCATATTTTCCGCACCAGATGGCGGTATAATTTTGAGGATACTACTCGCAGATTTCCGATCAAAGTTGTACACTCCCTGACCATTCTCAGGAAAGAATACTCTTGATCTTGAAACCCTTGCAGGTTTTTTATTAGGTGGAACTTTTGCAGGTTTGCTATTGGGTGGAACTGGAACTTTTGCGGGGTTGCTATTGGGTGGCTGTTGTTGCGGGAATTGATTATTGTAGGCAATTTCTCGGTTACTAATCGCTTGACTGAAATTAGGATTAAGGCGGATAGCTCGGTCATAATCTGCGATCGCTTTTTGATAATCTCCTAACTTATCGTAGAGAGTTGCTCGGTTATAGTAAGCTTCTGCTGAGTTGGGATTAAAGCGAATATATTGGTTATAATCAGCAAGGGCTTTCTCATATTGCTGTAAACGACTATAGGCGATGCCCCTGTTGCCATAAGCTTGAGCATAGTTAGGATTAAGTCTAATTGCTTCATTAAAATTATTAATGGCAGCCTCTAAATTACCTTGTTGTAGTTGTTTTACTCCCTGATCCAAGAAGTCCTGAGCCGTTGAGGGGGAATTGACTTGAGCGATGGCATTTACAGGCAAAGATTGAACGGGTAGAGGGAGAGAAACAAAGCCCAAACCGAGACAAAGTGTAACTACGAAAGAAGAAAGAGGTAGAGACATAATTAATTTTCCTTTGCAGTGTTGTAGGTTTACGTTGAGTTTATTGCTGTAATTTTTTGATAGTTTCTAATATTTTTTGAGCCTCTCCTTTAATCAACTAAGTTTTTGTTGTTGATTATTGTTGCTGATTGATCAGAGTAATTAATTGTTTGTTCTACCACCTTAAACCGCTTATAAAACACTTCACTATTACCCTGTTGACCCAATTTAACAAATATCTCATCAAGACGCTCTTGACTTAAAATAATATCTGTAGGGTCAGATTCCCCATTAACCCAAGATAACTCAATGGGTTGCTCTGTGATAATTGCCAGAAAATATTCATCTCCTACTGCATCATATTGGAAAAATCGAGCTAGTCCTTCAGACGGAGGTAAACGAAGTCCTTCTGACAGCTTAGTATAAGGAACATAGGCAAATGCTCTTGAAGGACTAAAGAGATAAAAATTTCCTTCTACCGTCTCATTAATTAACAATAAATATTTACCATTGTCAGGTAAATTAACCCATAAATAATGGGGCTTGTTAAGATAAATATAATTACCCTTATCTGGCTCTGGCTTAATTACAGTACCATTCATAACTAGACCCCTTTTTGAACTCCCGTTTGAGGCTCCTCCATTATGTGATTTTTCTGCCTCAAAATTTTCATTAATATCCAGCATCGTTAACTTATTACAAGCAGGTGCAGCAACTTCTTTTGCTAATTCCCAACCCATCCGAGGGAATTTTTTCTCCCATAACCATTGATAAGTCACTTGATGAGGTTCAACTGAATTCTGAGGTTTTCCTTTCTTCTCATATTTAGTAGTAATTAAATTGACACTTAATTCTAATCCATCGTCTATCATCGCTTGTTTAAACACATCTACCATTATTCTCCTAATTCTTTTCGCATATTCATTAATAGTTGCTTCCGTATAATGAAGATTATGCTTATCTTTCATTATTTCGACAATTTCACTTCTTTTTTTATCTTGATTTTTTGGATTATATAGAAGTTGAAATAAACAACTATGATCTTTATTTTTTATCAAACCAGTATTTTGCAAGATACGGTTTAGAAATGCTTTTTGCAATAGTTCTTTATCTTTAGTTCCTATCGTGTCAGTAATACTAACCATTTTTAGTTCAACAATAATCAAAAAATTAATAGAGATATTTAAAAATTACATCATTTCCTCTGATTTGTCAATATTTTTATGAGAAAGAGAAAGCACTGCTATTAATTGTTATTTAAAGTTATGTACGGTTATTTAGAGCCATTTAGAGTGATTTATAGTTGTTGACTGATACCAATTTGTTATTCAGTATCTATTGAATGTTATTTGATCTGAATGTTTGACTTGAATCATCAACTTAATTAATTCACAGGAGTTTACAGCTAATGCCAGTTTACAACGGGACAATTTATAATGACTTCTTGTTCGGCAGTTTCGGTAATGACACCGTTTACGGGAATGGAGGGAATGATAGCATTTACGGCCAAGGAGGCAACGACTACATCGACGGTGGAATAGGCAACGACTACATTGATGGTGGAGATGGTGCAGATGACCTCTTCGGCGGCGCTGGAAATGACAATGTCTTCGGCGGAAACGGTAGTGACTTGCTCATTGGCGAAGCAGGTGCTGACACTTTATCAGGCGGAAACGACACTGATTATCTCTTTGGCGGAGCCAACAACGATGTTCTATTAGGAGGCGCTGGGAATGACTTTGTCTATGGCGGCTATGGCAATGATATCCTCACTGGCGGCACTGGTGCCGATGCCTTTTATTTCGGTTCTCTTCTAGAAGGAGTTGACGTAATCAAGGATTTTCAGTGGATAGAGGGCGATGTCATCCAAATCAGTAAGTCCGGATTTACTGCTAGTAGCCTTAGCCAATTTAACTACAATAGCTTAACAGGTGGGTTAAGTTTTCTTGGGCAACAATTCGCAACCATTGAAAATCGCCCCGCAGGGTTTGCTGTCTCTTTAGATGTTCAGCTTATTTAACTAGTTGGGAGTGGGCGGGCGAATCTTTTGGTTCGCCTGTTCCAGACAACTGGGCAATTTTTGCTCACTGGTCAAACTAAAAGCATGAACCTTGTTCTCAAGGAACAAAAAATAACGAACAACAAAAAAAAAATTAATTTTTGAGGAGCAACAAAAATGTTCAATCCCTGCAACCCCAAATATCCCTTATTTACTTTTGCTATTGCTTTATTCGTTGGCGGTATTCCCAATCCAAGCAGTGCAGCAGAGTTTAAATTTCCTGATCAGGTTGATATTTACGTTAAATCCTTAGGAGGTGGTGCTGGTGCCAATTCTGAGTTTGGTCTTGGGACTACTTCAGAAAACTTTGTTCCAGTTCTTTCAGGATTGCCGAATAATCCATCAACAAACAGTGAGGTTTTTTTGGGGTCTTTTAATCCAGATCAACCAATTCCACTGGCAGTTGTAACTAACTGGAATGGTCAAAGTTTTTTCGCTACAATTGGAAGCACAGATATTGCTTCACAAATAGTTTTTTCAGATCTAGATAATAGCCTTGGTTTCGGAGGAAATACATTTGAGTTACTAGATACTAATATCTTCTTAGCTCATCTTGATGACGCTGCATCTTTCACTGTAGATGATGATGACGATGATGTTCTTGTTCAGATGCGTGTTGCATCTAAAAAAACGACTCCAGAATCCAGCAGTGTTCTTGTTTATATTATCCTTGGGGGTTTAATACTAGGGAGTGCTATCCGCAAAGCCAGAAAGTGTCCCATATCTTGTAGCTCGCTATTGGGTTGTTGTCAGCTGAGACCTTGCGGTAGCAGATAGATATCTAGAACATCTTTACTGACATCGATCCTCACCCATGTTTTTTGTTGTGTCATAGTTTATCGAAAATTTGGGTTAAAACCCCGTCCTTTTAGGACGGCTTTAAGCTACAATGGAAAAAGCGATAACCAAGCTAAAAACTGAACCTTGACCACAGATAGTAGGGGGTTTCGTTCAGAAAAGACTTCAAATTCGGCCT
>NZ_JADBSA010000350.1:0-4761 GCF_020246945.1 Microcystis sp. M113S1
GACGGCCACTTTGAACAAGTCGAAAAAATCCAATGTTCAACCTTATTTCCTAGAAAGTTTTACTCGTTCAAGGCCGAATTTGAAGTCTTTTCTGAACGAAACCCCCTACTATCTGTGGTCAAGGTTCAGTTTTTAGCTTGATTATCGCTTTTTCCATTGTAGCTTAAAGCCGTCCTTTTAGGACGGGGTTTTAACCAAAATTTTCGATCAGTGAATAATATTACTTAAAACTCATGACCTTAGTTAGTGAATAGTGGTTAGTGGTTAGTGGTTAGTGGTCACTAGCCTCTTCTAGCTGATAACTGATAACTGATAACTGATTGAGTCCTAGCATAAAAACTAAAAAAAACTCGAAAAATTAATAATAATTTAAATAATTTGAGTGCTTGAGAATAATTCAGATTTTTGCTGATAGCTAAACCCTGACGGCTGGCAAAATAACAGAAATTCTTAAGAAGCTAAAGGGTTTAAATCCCCAGAGAGAGCATTGTAGAATGAAGCGGTTAGTTATCTACTAAAAGATAGGACTTTTCCGTCCTAGGGAGACAATTCTATTGAAATCTTTAACCCAAATTGCCAAGGAGACTGAGTTTTAATGTCTGTTAATTTTCTGGGAGTTGGTTTGTTTCACCCTCTCCTTACCCCTTATCTCGCCCTCCATATTCCTGACGGCTTTTTGAGTCCATCGGTGAGTCTATTTACTTGGATAATTGCCGTCGTCCTGATTAGCTTTTCTCTCAAAAAAGTGCGCGGTCACTACGCTGAACGGGCTGTACCTTTGATGGGAGTTTGTGCCGCCTTTATTTTTGCCGCCCAGATGATTAATTTTCCCATTCCGGGGGGAACCTCCGGACATTTATTAGGGGGGACTCTTGCGGGGGTTTTACTCGGTCCCTGGGCGGGTTCTTTGGTGATGGCGGTGGTTTTTATCGTTCAAGCTTTATTTTTTCAAGATGGCGGTTTAACGGTTTTAGGGGCGAATATCGTCAATATGGGTTTGATCGGGACGTTTGGCGGTTATTATCTCTATCTGGGGATTAGAAAAGCCCTCGGTTTTAATAGTTGGCGCAGTATGGCGATCGCTGTTGCCCTGGCCGCTTGGACAAGTGTGGTGGTGGCGGCGTTGGCTTGCGCCCTGCAATTGGCTTTATCTGGCACTGTACCGCCTTTAGTCGCCCTTTTTGCCATGTTATCTTGGCATATCCTCATCGGCATCGGGGAAGCGGTGATTACCGTTTTCGCTGTCGGTTATATCTGGCGAACCCGTCCCGATCTTCTCTACGATCCGCCCCATTCCCTTAATACCTCTGTTCCATCTTCCTACGCTTCTCGTCAATAAAGCAATTAATTCGATGAATATTCGCAGAAATAGCCAATTTTTTCTGATTGGCCTAGTATGTTCCCTAATTATCGCCGTTTTTCTTTCTCCCTTTGCCAGTCCCGATCCCGACGGACTCGATCGAGTGGCGGAAGACTTGCAATTTAGCAAAAAAGAAGACCCTAACGCCCTAGGTAGTCAATTACCTTTCGCCCGAATTTTTGATGGTTATGCCCTCAAAGGTGTTCCCGAAGGTGTCGCCACTCCCCTGGCCGGTTTTCTGGGAACTCTTGCCACTTTCGGCATCGCTTGGGGTATCGGTAAATTAGTGATTCCAAAATCCCAAAATCAGGAATAAGGATATGGGAGTCGAGAAGTGGGGAAGTGGGGTGTTTCTTATCCCCCATCCCCTATCCCCTATCCCCTATCCCCTATCCCCTATCCCCTATCCCCTATCCCCCATCCCCTATCCCCTATCCCCTATCCCCTATCCCCTTTCTAACTGATAACTGAATAAATGCTACACATTGCCACTTTTTATCGCGAAAATGAGGGACAAAATTTCGGTTTTTGGCAGAGACTCGCGCCCCATACCCGGGTTTTAGTTACTCTTTTGTTAGTTTTTGCCACAGCCTTAACGCCGAATGGTAGTTGGGGAACTTGGGGGATTTACGGATTAGGATTAATTATTTTAATTCTGATCAGTCGGGTGAGTATTGCCGTACTTTTACAAAGAGTAGCGATCGAATTTGTCTTTATCGGTGTGGTTTTATTGGGAACTCTTTTTCGCGATGGCGGGGAAATTCTTTGGTCTTGGGGATTTTTGCGGGTAACTAGCGAGGGATTGCTGGTGTTAGGCAGTGTGGCCCTAAAAGCTTTTCTCTGTCTTTGTACGGTCAATATTCTGGTTTTAACCACAGCGATTCCCGACCTGTTGCAAGCATTAGTTACCCTAAAAACCCCCCCTTTATTGGTGGCAATTTTGGCTTCTATGTACCGTTATCTAGCTGTTTTGATCGCTGAATTTAATTCCATGCGAAGGGCAGCAATTGCGCGCAATTTAATGAGTAGTCCCCGATGGCAACGGTTGCTAGTGGGACACATGATCGGCGCTTTATTTATCCGTACCTACGAACGTGGCGATCGCATTTATCAAGCCATGTTATCGAGGGGTTACACTGGTTCCTTGCCTTCTGTACAGGTTCCCCAAAGCAAGCTGAACGATTATCTCGCTATAATTGGCACAGTAATTCTGATCCTCTGGGGTCAAATGGTACATCTACTCAGATAAAAGTCTCGTTTTTCATGCACCACAACCCGATTTTTATTGAAAACCTAGTTTATACCTATCCTGACGGCACAGAAGCGTTAAAAGGTATTAATTTAGCCATTGAAGCTACGGAAAAGGTGGCTTTGGTCGGGGCCAATGGATCGGGAAAATCCACCTTATTATTGCATTTTAACGGTATTCTCCCGCCGCAAACGGGTAAAATCACCGTCGGTCCCTACCAAGTTAAACCGGAGAATTTAGAAAATATCCGCAATTTTGTCGGTTTAGTCTTCCAAAACCCCGACGATCAGCTATTTATGCCCACTGTCTGGGAAGATGTGACTTTCGGCCCGATGAATCAGGGAATTCGCGGAGAGGATTTAAACCATCGCTGTCATCATGCTTTACACGCGGTGGGATTGGATTCCAAGCATTACGGTAAGAGAAACAGTCAGAATCTATCGGGGGGTGAAAAAAAACGCGTGGCGATTGCGGGGGTTTTAGCCATGTTGCCGCAGGTCTTAGTTTTTGATGAACCTAGCGCCCAACTGGATCCCCGATCCCGTCGGCAATTAATACAACTGTTAGCCACTTTACCCCAAACCCAAGTCATCGCCACCCATGATCTCGATCTGGCTTTAGAACTATGCGATCGCACGGTGGTTTTAAGTCGTGGTCAGGTGGTGGGAGAGGGAGAAACCGCTAGGATTTTAAGTAATCGGGAATTTTTGGAACAACACGACCTGGAAATACCCCTTTGTTATAGTCGTCCCTACTGTGCGATCGCTGATGCGCCCTCACAAGTCAGTGATCAGTGATCACTTATCAGATGTGATTTTTCAGTTCACCGATTACTGTTTACTGATCACTGAAAAAAAGCTCCCTTTTCCCCTCTCATAGACAGTCTTAACGAGTGATTGAGATAGTCAACAGCTTACCGCTACTTAGCGGTTAATTTTTGGGATTCTAAGGGAGAATGATGTAATAACATTAATTGATTTTCTTGTAAGATTTCGATAGCATAAGCAAGGCCAGAAGTATCACTAAATTCAACTTCAAAAACATTTGGCTCATAGACTTCTACAATTGTTCCCACTTGCCCGCGATATAATCCCAATTGGGGTAAGTCTTCTAATAAAGCAATCACATCTAAGAGTTTCATTTCATTATCTCCTTAAAGTACATAACAAGTAACTAAACGGGAAAAATTCTCATCATTTCTGATTATCTAAACACTCTGAATAATAGCTGTTTTGATGATTCAGGGGAAAGTCAATAATCTTTTGTCCATATTGATTGATTTTATCGGGAATAGCATTACAGGTTTTAACGGCTTCTAAGAGTGCGTTTTTAAGAAATTGAACGTCATCAATATCTAAGTTTAAGGCGGATTTAAAAACACGGGCTTTATGCCGTCCATCGGCATGATTTAGATTTAGGGAATAACCAGTTAGTTTGTGATCATCTATGATGGTACTTTCAGGATGAGGCAGTTTCACTTCCAACAAAAAACTCGGCTCTCTTGGTTTGGTTAGATTAAATGTAGCCTAGCATCTACTTTTCTGTTCGGTTATCCCGAGAGAATTAAGGATACACTGAAGTCCGATGCACAATTTGGAGATTTATTATCGGTTTCTTGCATAGAAGAGAGGACAAAACCGAGAAAGTCTGACCGAAAATTTGGGTACAAGCCCCGCCCTTTAGTGTAGGGTCGGGCGGCTTTAAATAAATATGTATTGTCAACTTAAAGAATTTTGTGTTAAGATATTGATACCCAGTCTAGCATTGTCAAAATGTTTGTACTAGAATACAAAGTTAAGCCAAAACCTAATCAGATAGAAGCCATTAATGAAGCAATACGGACAACTCAATTTGTTCGGAATAAAGTTCTGCGTTATTGGATGGATAATCGGGGTGTTGGCAAAACAGAGTTATTTCGGTACAACACAGCATTAAGAAAAGAGTTGAAATTTGTTGATGATTTAAACTCCCATGCTTGCCAGACTGCTGTAGAAAGAACCTTGCGAGCAATTACTCGGTTTTACGATAATTGCCAAAATCAAGTTAAAGGAAAGAAAGGCTACCCTAAGTTTAAAAAACATTCTCGTTCCGTTGAGTATAAAGTATCTGGATGGAAGCTATCAAAAGATAAACGTCATATTACCTTTACAGA
>NZ_JADBSA010000351.1:0-5904 GCF_020246945.1 Microcystis sp. M113S1
CTTGTGTTCGTTCGTGGAGAGCTTTATTGTAAACTAATCTTACACAGCCCAAGGTGCGCCGCAATAGCGACTCTTGTTCGGGTGTGGGGTAAAATCGAAACGAATAGGCTTTTTCCATGTCTCACATTTTAGCATATATTCCGTAAATGTGCTAGTATTTAACGGTAAAGCCGTCGTTCTACGACGGGGTTTCAGACCCAAAATTTTCGATGACTGCCAGTGTATTGCAGTGTTTCCCCAATTTTACCCTTTGTGGCTCGATCAGGAATAATTAATGCTGACAGTGCCATCTCTATAGGTATGTCTGGGGTTGGGGAAGTGGGGTGTGGGAAGAATAAATAAAAACAATCTCCTGTCTCCTGACTTGAAACAGGGTGTAGGGTGTGGGGTGTGGGGTGTAGGGAAGGAAACCTCTTTCATCTGTGGGGGTGAAAATTTTTTCATCGAGACTGTCTCCTAACTCCTATCTCCTGACAGTTTTTAAATATTTTTCAACATCAGCAAAGAGCGAGTTTGAAAGCCGAGATTTTGGTAGAGATTGAGAGCATTGTCGTTATTGATGAAGACTTGTAAACCGATGCGGGTTTGTCCGCGACTTTTTGCCCAATCCTTAGCTCGATCGATTAGTGCGGTGGCGATACCCTGGCGACGATGCTGGGGATCGACGTAAATTAGAAAAATATGACCATAGCGATCGCCTGTCACCTGATCGACGGCGCTCCCCATCCAGAGACAAGCGATCGCCGTTTGTTGTCCTTCGACGATCCACAGGGGAGTATCGAGGCAAAAAAACTGTCTGACTGTATCAGCTAGATGGGAGAGGTTTTTTTGTTCGGGAAAAAATTCTTGATAGGTGCGGGTGAGAAAATTAATTAGTAGATAGCGATCGCTCGTTTTTCCCAGTCGCAGCCGATAATCTTCGGGAAGGTTAGCCATGCCAAGGATAAGAGAAAATTATGCCCAGGGATGGCTCGATCGGAGCGGGTGCCGCTAAATCTGCCGGTAAAAAAATCCGGATGCCAGTGGCAACCAGAGCAACTAAAAACACTAAGATAGTCAGGAGCGGGGCGATATATTGCCGAAAAAAAGCCATAATTATTTGATCTCTAAACTGCTGTTCCTTCTATTTTAAGGATTGCCAGTGGAGATATCGGCAATTTAAAAAAAAAAAATTCGCCCAAAAAAAAGTGATCGGCATACCGATCACCAGAAACCGACAACTAGACTATGACTAAACACCGATTAAATCTAACGAAGGTGCAAATAGGCCGCCTCTGCTTCCAATTGACGTACTAAAGCTTCATTTCCCTGCGCTCTAGCTACTTCCAGTCGGTGTTGTAAATTTCTGCGGAGTGTTTCTCTATGAGCGACGGTGGCCTGTGTTAGGACTTGCTGACGATTTTTGTTCATGATGGACAGACTTTTGAGCGACTTAACTTACCTTATATCTAAATCATAACATTCTCCTTGGTAAACTGTATCTTTAGCTACTGAATTTAGCGTTAAGATTTATTAAAGCTGTTGGCAGCCATAGTGACAAGTCAATGACGGAAAAGGCACTGATAACCCTTACTAGCGATTTTGGACTACAGGACGGTTATGTGGGCATTATCAAGGGAGTAATTGCGGGAATTGCCCCCCATGCTCGCACGATCGATCTGAATCATCAAATTTCGCCCCAAGACCTTTACGCTGGTCGTTTTATCCTCCTGAATGCCTATCAATACTTTCCCCAAGGCACTATTCATCTGGCAGTTATAGATCCGGGGGTAGGAAGCAAAAGACGCGGGGTAGGGATTCGTTTTGCCGGTGGTTATTTAGTCGGGCCAGATAATGGTTTATTTAGTGGCATTTTAAGCCAATCTCCGGCTATATCTGCCGTTAATCTCGATAATTCTTCCTATTGGCGCACCCCTAACCCTAGCACTACTTTTCATGGTCGTGATATTTTTGCTCCTGTGGCCGCTTATTTGTCCCGGGGAGTACCCCTAGAAATGTTAGGTGAGATTATTGATCCCGATAGCTTGCAACAATTAGCGATCACTGTTCCGCAAATCGAGGAAGATAAAATCAGCGGTCAAATTCAATATATTGACATTTTCGGCAATTTAATCAGTAATATTCCCGATTATCTCCTAGAGGGAAAAAATTGGTCAGTGCAGTTGGGTCCAAAAATTATCCCCGCAAAAAACACCTACAGTGATGTTTCTTCCGGAGAAATAGTCGCTTTTATCGGTAGTCACGGGGGGTTAGAAATTGCCGTCAATAGTGGTAGCGCTCAAAAGCAATTACACCTAAATATTGGCGATGCGATCGAGGTTACAATAGCTTTTTAATCAATTCTCATACTAATATCTAACCAAGTAGAACGGGTAATCGGGGCGCTAGTGGAAATATAATCTACTCCTGTTTCGGCAACGTTGCGAATGCGATCGAGGGTAATATTTCCCGATGCTTCTATTTTGGTTTTACTATTAAAATTGCGGATCATCTCCACAGCAGTTTGCATCATCTCTAAATCCATATTATCTAACATAATGCTCTCTACCTCCTGCTGCAGGGCCTGATTCACTTCTTCTAATTGGCTGGTTTCTACCTCAATTGTGAGAGGATAGGGCATATTTTGCCGTACACGACGCACTGCTTCCTCAATGCTGCCTGCTGCTTGAATATGATTATCTTTAATCATAATTGCATCATCTAACCCCAAACGATGGTTAATCGCACCACCGATACTGGAGGCATATTTTTCTAAAATTCGCAATCCGGGGGTAGTTTTGCGAGTATCCACCAATCTTGTCGGTAAATCGGCAATTTTCTCCACATACTGACGAGTGGCACTAGCAATTCCACTCAAGCGCATGGCAAGATTTAAAGCGACTCTTTCCCCAATTAACAGCGCATCGAGGGAACCTCCTATCTCGGCAATAACTTTAGACTTAGAGCAGAATTCCCCCTCAGCAACGGTGGGGGTAAAGTGAATAGTGGGGTTAAGCAGTTGAAAAACGCGTTCAGCTACGGGTAAACCAGCAATAACTCCCGCTTCTTTGGCAATCCAACTAGCTTGACCGATTTTAGCATGACCGAAGAAAATTGCTTGGGTGGTGCGATCGCCTCTACCGAGATCTTCTCGTAACCAGTTTTCTAACAAGGGATCAAGGACTAATAGGGGCGGTAACATAGAATTTATCGAAACAATCGGGACGTATTTATTTTAAGTTTAGGAATGTTTGACCTGTTTGTAAACTTTCTTTAATCGAAACTTATCCCTTCATAGATTAACTCGATCGCACAGTGAAAATCGAGACTAGATAGAATAATTTCTTCCCCTTGACTATAAGCGCAGTAAAACCAAATTTTATCTTCACCGCGACGATAAACCTCAACACTGATCGATTCGGGATCGACTAAAACGTATTCTTGTAAACTAGCAATCTGACGATAATATTGTAACTTTTTAGTGCGATCATAGTTTCCTGTGCTGGGGGAAAGCACTTCAATAATCACTTGTGGATGTTGAATAAAATTCCGAGATTCTCTATCCCTAAAATCGCAACTAATCACCAAATCGGGATAAAAATAACGACTATTATTAGCTTGTACTTTCGCATCAGATACATTCACTCGACAGCCTCGCGGACGGAGATGAAGTCTTAAAGCAGTGTAAAAATTCAAGGTAATATCATTATGAGGCAGACTACCCCCAGTCATGGCGATAATTTCCCCATCAATGTATTCATGGCGACATTCCTGTGTAGCTTCCCATTCTAGATACTCTTCCGGGGTCATTCTTTCTGGGTATTGAGGTTGAGCGATCATTTTTCTTTTTCCTTGTCAACTAACTAAATTAATATCCTATTTCCTTTTTATGTTATACCATTTTCTCAGCCGAAGATTTAAGAATAGTCATAATTAAGCGGTGACTGATTACCCTAATGATAAGATGGAGACAGAAAGCATTATTATCGCAGGTCGCTAAGATGACAAAAACAGTTGCCGATATCATGACTCCCAATCCCATCACCGTCACCGCTAACACTTCTCTGTCTGAAGCAGTGAAGATTTTGGCCGAAAAGCGGTTTAGCGGTTTACCCGTGGTGGATGACAATATACGACTGATTGGGGTTATCTCCGAAACTGACCTTATGTGGCAGGAAACGGGAGTAGAAGCTCCTCCTTACATTCTGCTCCTCGATAGCGTCATCTATCTACAAAATCCTAGCCGTCACGAGAAATTACTCCATAAAGCTCTCGGTCAAACCGTGGGGGAAGTAATGACCGATAAACCTATTAGTATCACAGCCGATCGCCCTTTGAAAGAAGCGGCCTCGTTAATGTATGATCGTCATGTGCGTCGTTTACCGGTGATTGAGGAAGAAACCCACAAAGTAATTGGTATTATCACTCGCGGCGATATCATTCGCGATATGGCAAAATCGGAAGCATAATTGCTTTTCTAGGGCAACAATTAACTAAAAGGTCTTGAACAAATGAATCAATCTCAGGAAACGGTTACTTATTCCCTAGAAACTATCTTGATGCGGATTGAGGGAAAAATCGATTCTTTACAAAAAGATGTGAGGGATTTAAAGGTAGGCCAAGCGGTGTTAACGGGAAAAGTCGAGGGAATAGAAAATCGACTAAACCCATTAGAAGGAAAACAAAAATATCAGTTTTGGGCATTAATTGTCCTCTTTCCCTTGCAATTTTTCTAAAAACTATCAGGATGAAGCGCCGTCAATTTCTCACTACTACTGCCATAACTGCTGTTAGTTTTTCCCTAATTCCTAGAAAAGTTGTTAGTAATAATTTTCCTCTAATTAAACCGCCACATCTACAACCGGGGGACGGAGTGGGTATTATTAGTCCAGCGGGGGCAACTTTTAAAGAAGATGATTTAAATATAGTTATCGAAGCAGTTAAAGCCCTAAAATTAGTCCCAAAAGTTGGTAAATACGCTTTAGAGCGTTATGGTTATTTAGCTGGTAAAGATAGCGAGCGAGCCTCGGATATAAATCAATTTTTTGCCGATGATAATATTGCCTTAATTTTACCAATTCGCGGCGGTTGGGGAAGCGCTCGTTTATTACCTTATCTTGACTACGATTTAATTCGCCGTAATCCGAAAATTATCTGTGGTTTTAGTGATATAACTTCTTTATTATTAGCTATTTATGCCAAAACTGGTTTAGTTACTTTCCATGCTCCCAATGGCTTTTCTAGTTGGCGCACCGCTCAAACTGAAAGCTTTCGACAGGTTTTATTTTCTGGGGAAAAGTTGACTTTTAGAAATATTCCCGATCCCGATGATGCCAATCGTTTAATGCAGGTAAAAAATCGGATTCAAACTATTACTAAAGGTCAAGCAAAAGGTAAATTAATCGGTGGTAATTTAACCACCTTAGCCTCGATCGCAGGTTCTCCCTATCTACCAGATTTTACCAGTGCTATCCTATTTTTAGAAGATATTGGTGAAGATATTTATGAAATAGATCGCCTGTTAAATCAATTAAAATTAGCGGGAATTCTCGATAATTTAGCTGGGTTTATCTTCGGTCAATGTAGCAATTGTAGCGCCGATAGTGACTATGGTTCCCTGACTTTAGAAGAAGTAATCCAAGAATATATCCAACCCTTAAAAATTCCCGCTTGTTTAGGTTTGATGATCGGACATTTGGAGATTATCGAGACTCTAGCTATTGGTATTGCAGTAGAATTTGATGCTAATCGGGGAACAATTACTATGTTAGAATCGGCGGTTAGTAAGTAGGGTCTGCTGAAAAAGTTTTTCGGTGGGGGTTGGGGGATGGGGGATGGGTTTTACCGATTTTCAGGTGGTCAACTACCTAATTTTCAGGGAAAAAGTACCTGAATTTTCCCCCTGATCACTCCCATGCCTGGTAC
>NZ_JADBSA010000352.1:0-34778 GCF_020246945.1 Microcystis sp. M113S1
AGTGATTGGGGGGAAAATTCAGGGACTTTTTCCCTGAAAATTAGGTAATTGACCACCTGAAAATGGGTAAAACCCCACACCCCACACCCCAACCCCCAACCCCCAACCCCCAACCCCCAACCCCCAACCCCCACCGAAAAACTTTTTCAGCAATCCCTAATTAGGATAAACTCGCCCTTTCCAACCTCCCCCTTGACCGCGCCAATAACGCAGGGCAGAATCGATGGTCATTACACTATAAAAGAGGGCAATTAGGGGTAAAGTTAAAGCCCGCAGGGGCGATAATTTATATAGTCTTAAAGTCGGGCTATAGGAAAGGGCTATTAGTAATAAGGTGATGGTGCTAATTATCATAATTGATGTTTGTTTTAAGACCAATCCCCAGATTAAGCCCAAGGGGGCGGCTAAATAGGTTAAAAACATCCCGAAAATTGTCCCGATTAACCAAAGTGTTGAGTAATTAAGTTGTGTAAAGGCGGTGCGGGCTACCATATTCCAAATGCTGGCTAAATCGGGATAGGGACGGAGACTATAGGTGCTTTCTGTTAATCCTAACCAGATGGATTTCTCAGGATTTTCGGGGTGATTTTGTAGATATTTTTTAACTGCGATCGCCAAAGAACAATCATCAATTAAAGCTTGTTTAAGAATCTCAATACCGCCAATTTTTTCTAGAATATCTCGGCGAATTAAAATGCAGCCCCCAGCGGCGGCTGCTATCGGGGAATTAGGGTTATTAACTAGGGGAAAAGGATAGAGTTTCTCGAAGAAAAAAACAAAAGCAGGAATGAGGAATTTTTCCCAAAAACTGTCACAGTTTAGCAGCACCATCAGGGAAACTAAAGCTTGTTTTTCTTGTACTGCTTTAGTGACTAATTGGGTTAAATTATCTGCTGCGTGGGCAATATCAGCATCGGTGAACAGAAAATAATCGGGAGCGAATTTCTCGGTAGCCTCTTTTATTCCCTGTTTCATTGCCCATAATTTACCCGTCCATCCTATCTCTAAAGGTTGTCCAGAAATAATAGTTATCTGGTCAGATTTATGAGATTTCTCCGCAATTTTTTGGGCAACTTTTCCCGTACCATCACTACTTTGATCGTCAATTAAAATAATCGAAAATTCTCCTTGATAATCTTGGTTAAAGAGGGAAGTTAAACTGATAGGTAAAACGTCGGCTTCGTTTCGTGCGGGTATAATTGCTGAGACTTTTGGATAATTTGTTAAAGGAGAAGTGACAGGATTAATTTTTTGGTTAGATAGCCAAAATTGTCCCCTGGCTAAGATTAAATATAACCAAATTATTAGCGATAGGAAAGTAACTAAGAATAATAAAAATGTCATAAGCTAGTCGGCTTTCGATGAGGGAATAGGGAACAGGTCAAAAAGAGTATCAAATTTAGATGCACAACAGTTTCATAAGTTTGGGGTTTAACAGAGGGCGATTTAGGGTAAAATGAAAGCAAGTTAGCAAGATTAGGCGAGGCAGTAAATCATGGATTATGATGTCGTAATTATTGGGGGGGGACCGGCGGGAGGTCACTGTGGTAGATTATTAAGTGAAAAAGGTTATCGTGTTCTTTTGGTGGAACAACATTCTAGTTGGCAAGATAATAACTTTTCTAGTGCCGCTTCTCCCCTAGAAATTTTAGAACAATTCAATCTCCCCGAAACCGTAGTGGCTAGGTTTTGGAAAAATATCGAAATTATCTCCACTAGCATACATCATTTTTGGTCATCACCGCAACCTTTAGGGGTAGTTTTTGATTTTGCCAAATTGCGAGAGTTTTTAGCCACAGAAGTGCTGCGTTGGGGGGGAGAAGTTCGTTTAGGCTGTCGTTATCTGAAATATCAACAGATGGAGGATAAGCTAACTGTTTTCTTGAAATCAAAAGGAGAGGAAATCGAGACAGTTACTACTCGTTTATTGGTTGATGCCACGGGATACGCTAGAGCAGTTATCTATAAACATAGACGAGAAAAACCTGATTTTTTAAAAGCAGTGGGCATTGAATATTTAATTACAGTACCAGAACAATTTTATCAAAAATATCAAGATAATTTAGTATTTTTTCTCGGTCATAAATGGAGTCCTAAAGGTTATGCTTGGATTTTTCCTATGGATAATCAGCAATTAAAAATAGGAGCCGCTTGGTTAGAGGGAGAACATCCTTATATTTCTGAAGTTAAGTCTTTAAAAAGTTATATTATCCAGATACTCAAAGACTACATAAAGTTAGATAATTACGAGCTAGTAGAGCAACACGGTTCCATCGTGGAATATTCCTCTGGACTGCAAGATATTTACTATAAAAAACCAAATATTATCGCCATAGGTGATGCAGTTTCAACTATCAATGCTTTAGGAGGGGAGGGAATTAGACACGCTATGAAAGGAGCCGAAATTGCTTGTCAATACATGGAAGAATATTTACAGGGAAAATCGAGTAGTTTTACCCCTTATCAACAGCGGATGCAAGAATATTTTCAACCAAAATGGAATTTATCCGATCGCCTCAGTCGCAAAGTTTATTTAGAATATAGTGATGCGCGTATCGATCAAGGAGTATCCTATCTCAAGTATCTTGCCACACAGGATATAATCGACATTTTATTTTACTACAAATTTGAAAAATACACAAAAGGGTTAGGAGGATTTCTACTGGGTAAATTACGTCAATGGTGGCACAAAATTTTCCCTAGTCAAAACCCCGAATAAATAAGCTAGGATAAAGCTAAGGAAACAATATTGGTAAAGACCGTGAGTAAGTTTATTCGCTACAGTACAATTATCACCCTGCTGGGCATTTTAGCAGCCTGTAGTGGCAATCCTGACCTAGAAAATCGTCTGGCTGCTGATCCTAATCTACAAACAAATCCCATACCGGAAAACTCTCCTAATAACAAGCAATTACCCGCAAATTTTCCCGCAGAAATTCCTCGATATAGTCAATCAGAATTATTATCCGTGCAGACAAATCCTGATAATACTGGTGGACAAACCCGTTGGCAATCCAACGATCCCAGCAATGCGATCGAGGCTTTTTATCAACAGGAATTAGTTAATAATAATTGGGAAATTATCACTCCCTTTTCTGGGGAAGGAGTCAATAGTACTCTAACGGCCCGTCGAGATAATTTAGAATTAACTATCACCATAACTGCCACTTCTCCCAATACCGAATATAGCCTCGATTATCGTCCAATAGGAACCCCAATTGTGTCCCCTAGTCCCTCCCCTAGTCCCTCCCCTAGTCCCTCCCCTATTTCTTCCCCCTTACCCAATCTTAATCCCACCAGTTTTAACGATCTCGAATCCTTACCTAATCCCTTAAAGAGCCACATTCAAGACTTAGCTAGATTAGGAGTATTAACAGGTAATAACAATCAGTTTAACCCTAATGATACAATAAAGCGCCGAGAATTTGCCCGCTGGTTGTTACAGGCTAATAATGCCATTTATGCTAATGTAGCGGGTAAACAAATCCGTTTAGCTACTCCCAATAGTTCCCCCGCTTTTAGTGATGTGAAAAATAACGATTCCGATTATATTTATATTCAAGGATTAGCGGAAGCGGGGTTAATTCCCTCTCCTTTAACGGGAGATAGTAGCACCCTTTTATTCCGTCCCAATGCTCCTTTAACCCGGGAAGATTTAATCGCGTGGAAAGTGCCATTAGATATCAGAAAAGCTTTACCGAGCGCCAATCTTGATACGATTAAAAATACTTGGGGTTTTCAGGATACTAATAAAATTAACCCGCAGCTGGTGCGCGCTCTTTATGCCGATTTTCAAAATGCTGAACAAGCTAATATTCGGCGAGTTTTTGGTTTTACTACCCTATTTCAGCCAAAAAGACCAGTAACTCGCGCTGAAGCTGCCGCTGCTTTATGGTATTTTGGTTTTCAGGGTGATGGTGTTTCCGCTGCCGATGCTTTGCAGGGTCAAGATACGCAACAGAGTGGGGTTAATTGAAATTTGTCCACAAAAATTAAGGGTGTGTTAGGAAAATATAAGCACTCTTTTTGACATTTCTTCATATCTATTCAGAAAAATTAACAAAGAATTCTTGACCCTGCAGCTGGGGTAATATTTTATCCTAAAGATATAACTCTGCTGCAGGGGATTTTGTTGCTGACTTTCGCTGCTATTAAAATTATGACCCATCAAACTCTCAAACTCGCCGGGATGAGTTGCGCTGGTTGTGCTGATTCGATCGAACGGATAATTAAATCTATCCCCGGAGTGATTCGATGTCAAGTTAATTTTGGCATGGAACAGGTGGATGTGGACTATGATCCCAAGCGTACCGATCTTAACACTATTCAAGCAAAAGTTAGGGATGCCGGTTTCCAAGCTACACCGATAACGGAAATTAATCTCGAATCCAGGCCAGAAAAAGAACTTCTCACCAAACTATCGATCGCTATTGTTATTAGTATTATACTTTTTATCGGTTCTTTGCCGATGATGACGGGTTTATCTCTATCTTTTATTCCCCACTGGTTACACGCTCCCTTATTACAATTAATTCTCGCTACTCCCGTCCAATTTTGGTGCGGTCAAAGTTTTTATAAAAATGCTTGGAAAGCCTTTAAAAATCGCACTGCCACCATGGACACTTTAGTAGTTTTGGGAACCAGTGCCGCCTATTTTTATTCCTTGTTTTCAACCTTCGGGAGCGATTTTATCGAAAAACAGGGGTTTGATTCCCATGTCTATTACGAAGCATCAGCTATCGTCATTACTCTGATTTTACTCGGTCGTTTCCTCGAAAAACGTGCCAGAAAAGAAACGGCCGCCGCTATTAAACAATTAATGGGATTACAGGCAAAAACTGCTAGGGTGATTAGGGAAGAACAGACGCTAGATCTACCGATAGAAGATGTGAAAGTAGGAGATATAATTTTAGTGCGTCCGGGGGAAAAAATTCCCGTCGATGGCATAATTATCCAAGGCAGTTCTAGCATTGATGAATCGATGGTGACGGGGGAAAGTTTACCCGTGCGAAAAACCGTCAATCAACAGGTAATCGGAGCGACAATTAATAAAACCGGTAGCCTACAAATGCAAGCGTTACGAGTGGGAAAAGATACGGTTTTAGCTCAGATTGTCCGATTAGTGCAAACCGCACAAGCATCAAAAGCACCTATACAAAGATTAGCCGATCGAGTGACCGCTTATTTTGTGCCGGTGGTGATGATTATTGCGGTAATAACTTTCTTGTTTTGGATTCTCCGCACGGGTAATCTCACCCTCGCTTTGATTACAATGGTGGAAGTCTTAATTATCGCTTGTCCCTGCGCGCTAGGATTAGCTACACCCACCTCGATTATGGTGGGAACAGGACAGGGAGCAAAACAGGGAATTTTAATTAAAAATGCCGAAAGTTTAGAATTAGCCCATGGCATTACTACTATTGTTCTAGATAAAACGGGAACTCTCACCCAGGGTAAACCAACGGTGACGGACTTCTTGACTCGCGAAGGGGTGGGGGATGGACGGGAATTATCGCTGCTGCAGTTAGTCGTGTCGGTGGAGAATCATTCTGAACACCCGCTAGGAGAAGCAATAGTTAAATATGGGCAGTTAAACCAGATTAAAACCCTAGAAGTAAGCGAATTTGACTCAATAACTGGGTCAGGGGTGCAGGGAAAAGTCGGGTCGGATTTAGTGCAAATCGCTACACAACAATGGTTAGAAAGTCAAGGGATTGAAACAAAAGTTCTTAAAAAAGTCGCCCACGATTGGGAATGGCAGAAAAAAACCGTGGTTTGGATAGCGGTTAACGGGCATTTAGAGGGGTTGCTCGCCATTTCCGACGTTTTAAAACCTTTTTCTTCTTCAGTGGTCGCCAAGCTCAAAAAAATGGGCTTAGAGGTGATGATGATGACGGGGGACAACCTCGAAACCGCAGAAGCGATCGCCAGCGAGTTGGGTATCCGGCGCTTTTTTGCCGCACTCCGTCCCCAACAAAAAGCCGAAAAAATCGAATATTTGCAGAAAAAAGGGAAAATTGTCGCCATGGTTGGAGATGGCATCAATGATGCGATCGCATTGGCGCAAGCGGACTTAGGTATTGCCATTGGCACGGGGACCGATGTAGCGATCGCCGCTAGTGATATAACCTTAATTTCAGGAGATTTACAGGGAATTGTGACTGCTATTGAGTTAAGTCGGGCAACAATGCGAAATATCAAGGAAAATCTCTTTTTTGCTTTTATTTATAACCTGATTGCCATTCCCATCGCTGCCGGAGTCCTCTATCCTTTTCTGCTCAATCCGATTATTGCCGGTGCTGCCATGGCTTTAAGTTCCCTTTCCGTGGTGATGAATGCTTTACGATTGCGTCGAGTTCATCCCAGGGTGGGGGGATAACTTTCGTTAACAATTCTTAAGGAAAAACTCGAAAAATTAGCTGTACGGGGGATGATACCGTAGAAAAGGCAATAGAATAATCATCGTGATATGACTGACTCCCCTGAAATACCTTATTTATTACGCGCTGCCAAAGGAGAAATCTTACCCCGTCCTCCCGTGTGGATGATGAGACAAGCAGGACGTTATATGCAGATTTATCGAGAATTGCGGGATAAATACCCCAGTTTTCGGGAAAGATCGGAAAATGCAGATCTAGCGATCGAAATCTCCCTGCAACCTTGGCGTGCTTTTCAACCGGATGGGGTGATCATGTTCTCCGATATTCTCACTCCCCTAGCGGGAATCGGTATTCCCTTTGATATTATCGAAAGTAAGGGGCCGATTATCGATTCTCCCATTCGTACTCAAGCGCAGGTGGACCAACTTAATCCCCTCGATCCCGATCAGTCTTTACCTTTTATCAAAACGATTTTAAAAACCCTACGTCAAGAGGTGGGAAACAAATCCACTGTCCTCGGTTTTGTCGGAGCGCCTTGGACTTTAGCAGCCTATGCAGTGGAAGGGAAAGGTTCTAAAAGTTATTCTGTGATTAAAGGGATGGCTTTTTCGGAACCTTCGGTACTACACCAATTTTTAGATAAATTAGCGGATATGATCGCCACCTATGTCCGTTATCAAATTGATTGTGGGGCGCAAGTGGTACAAATGTTCGATTCTTGGGCGGGTCAATTAACTCCCCAAGATTACGATGTTTTTGCCTTACCCTATCAACAAAAAGTAGTTCGTTTGGTGAAAGAAACCCATCCCGATACACCGTTAATTCTCTACATTAGTGGCAGCGCTGGCGTTTTGGAAAGAATGGCTAAATCGGGGGTTGATATTATTAGCGTCGATTGGACCGTGGATCTGGCGGAAGCGAGACAGCGTTTAGGTAAATCGATGATGGTTCAAGGTAATATCGATCCGGGGGTTTTATTCGGTTCCCAGTCTTTTATTCGCGAGCGGATTATTGATACTATTCGTAAAGCAGGTAATCAAGGTCATATTCTTAATTTAGGTCATGGTGTTTTGGTGGGAACTCCTGAAGATAACGTGCGTTTCTTCTTTGAAACCGCTAAAGGATTTAGTTATCAATAAAGTTACTCAGGGAACAGGGAATGGGGAAATTGGGAAATTGGGAAATGGGGGAATGGGAAAATGGGGAAATGGGGAAATGGGGGAATTCAACTAAAACCCTAAAACCCTAAAACCCTAAGTACCTAAGCAAAATTAATTACACATATCTAACCCCCTCCTTGCCTCTTGTCTCTTGCCTTTTGCCTTTCTTCACTAAGAAATTTATTTTGCACGACTACTTAAAACCCCAAAACCCTAAAACCCTAAAACCCCAACACACAACACCCTTTTTGACTTTTTACTTTCAAACTGTCCCCTAAATTCTGCCGTATCAATTAAAGTAATGAAAAAGATATTTCTAACGGGTGTGAGTGGCTGTATTGGGCATTATATCGCCGAGATTTTACTGGAAAATCCCGACTATGAATTATATTTTTTAGTTCGTAATCCAGAGAAGTTAAAATTTACTTACCAAGGGCGATCAAATGTTCATATACTTTTAGGCGATATGCAAAATATTGGGGTATATGCTGATCTTTTAAAAACAATGAATAGGGCGATTTTAATCGCTACCAGTTGGGGAGGAGAGGAGGAAAGTTATCAGATTAATGTGGTAAAAACCCTGGAATTAATTAGTTATTTAGATGCTCAAATCTGCGATAAAGTCCTCTACTTTTCTACTGCCAGCATTCTCAATCAAAATAATCAACCTTTGCCCGAAGCTGGGGAAATAGGAACTAATTATATCCGCACTAAATATATTTGTTATAGTAAATTTGCTGACCTAGAAATTGCCGATAAAATTATCACTTTATACCCCACTTTTGTCTTAGGTGGTGACGAAAATAAACCCTATTCTCATATCTATGGCGGTTTACCGGATGTGTTGAAATATATCGGTTTAGTGCGTTGGTTTCAAGCTGATGGCAGTTTTCATTTTATCCATGCCAAAGATATAGCTCAAGTGGTGAATTATTTAATCGAAAATCCCGCACCAGAAAGCAAAATTGTCCTAGGCAATCAACGCACAACAGCTAACCAAGCAGTGGAGGAAATCTGTACTTATTTAAACAAAAAAATCTATTTTCGCATTTCTTTATCTTTAACCATTGCTAACTTTTTTATCAAAGTTTTTAACTTGCAGATGGAACCATGGGATCGTTTTGCGATGAATTATCGTCACTTCACCCACTTTAAAACCTATACTCCTGCTGATTTTGGTTTAAAAAACTATTGTTCCACCCTTGATGATGTTTTAGCCTTGCGAGGAATTCCCCGAGATTGATCATAGACTAATCTTGAAATTGTCTAGCATGAAATTGAGCGTAACGACCATTAAGATTTAATAACTCCTCGTGATTACCCACCTCGATAATTTCCCCCTTTTCTAAGACTAAAATACGGTTAGCTTTTCTGACAGTTGCTAATCGGTGAGCAATAACAAATACCGTGCGCTCCGTCATAATTCTTTCTAAAGCTTCCTGCACTAAAGCTTCCGATTCCGAATCGAGCGCGGAAGTCGCTTCATCTAAGATTAAAATTCTCGGATTAGATAAAACTGCTCGCGCGATGGCGATTCTTTGTCTTTGTCCACCCGATAAATTAACACCCCTTTCTCCCACATAGGTATAGTAACCCTGGGAAAGTTCACCGATAAATTGATGAGCGTTGGCAATTTTTGCCGCTTTTTCCACCTCTTGCAGATTAAAATCTCCCTGGCCAAAAGCGATATTTTGGGCTATAGTGCCAGAAAAGAGAATATTTTCCTGTAAAACTACGCCAATTTGTCGCCGGAGACTTTTTAAAGTCACATCACGAATATCCACCCCATCGATTAAAATCTTGCCGGAAGTGGGGTCATAAAAACGCAATAAAAGATTAACTAAAGTGGTTTTTCCCGCTCCCGATGCTCCCACTAAAGCAATCATTTCCCCAGCGTGTGCAGTAAAATTAATATTTTTTAAAACCTGTCTGTCCTCATTGTAAGAAAAATTTACTTGACAATATTCAACTTCTTTGCTGTGGGGTTGCAGATTGATCGCATTCGGTTTTTCGGTAATTGTTGGCAAAATAGCTAACAATTCAAAAATCCGATCCATGGAGGCTTGACCCTGTTTAAATTGATTATAATTACTGGTAATATGGGCGATGGGATCGATTAACATTGCCACCGCTGCCACATAACTAACAAAGTCAATTCCAGTTAAATTCTTTTGGGAAATTTGCCAACCAGCGAGAAAGAATAAAAAGATGACACCGAGAGCTTGTAAGAATCCCACCACGACGTATTGTAAAGCTTTGGTGGATTCTGATAGGTATTGCGCGCGGCGATTTTCCTCCGCTTCTTGGGCAAAAAGCTCGGTTTGATAATCTTCAGCAGCGAAAGCTTGCACCACACGAATACCGCTAAAAACTTCGGTTAATAACGCAGAAATATTAGATATTTTCGCTTGGGCGCGACGAGCGTATTGTAATAATTTTTCGCCAAAAAATCCCACCAAAACCCCTAACAAAGGAGCGATAATAATGACAGCGATCGTCAATTGCCAGTTAACAATAAACATATAGGCAAAGACGACAATTAACTGCAAAGCTGAGGGAATAAAATCATGGAAAAATTTGTTAATTACTTCCCCAATGCGATCAATATCTTCCGTTAAACGATAGGATAAATCACCAGTTTTTGCCGTTTCAAAGTAATTTAAGCCGAGGGTTTGCAGGTGTGCATAAACTTTTTTTCTCAATTCTAGGGCAATTTTTAAAGAAGCTTTTGCCATCAGGGAATCTTGCCCATACTGAGACATTCCCCGCAGTAAAAAAACCACTGCCCCCACCCCCGAAAGTGTCGCCAATGCTTGCACATTTCCCTCACCGATATATCTGGCCATTTGTCCGGCTAACCAAGCTAAAATCGGCCAAAATACCGTAAATCCGATCGTACAGATGAACGCCAAAATAATTGTTTGGGTTTGGGGACGGAGATAGGGAATAAGATTCCAATAACTAGAGCGAGATTTCAAAATAATTTATGGACTTAAGGGGTTAATCGGGGGGTAGAGACGTTTGTAGTCCACGTCCCTACGATATTTTCCAACAATACAAAGTTATGCTGCGATTAAACCGCCACAGCTTGATGAATGTAGCCTAATTCCGTCAATTTGTTCCAGACTTTGGCGACACTTTCCTCTAAAGTCTCTAAATCGGTGCGGCATTCCACTTCTGGGTTAAAAGGTGGTTCATAGGGATCATCAATTCCCGTAAAAGACTTGATTTCGCCAGCACGCGCTCTTTTATATAATCCTTTCACATCGCGCGCCTCACAGACGTTTAAGGGAGCATTCACGAAAACTTCGACAAAACTGCCGATTTTTCCCCGTACTTCCTCGCGAATCTCACGATAGGGAGAAATAGCCGAAACTAGGACAATCACACCGTGACGGGTGAGCAAATTAGACACAAAACCAATGCGACGGATATTTTCATCGCGATCCTCTTTACTAAATCCTAAACCCTTGGTAAGATTCGTCCGTACTATATCGCCATCGAGAACTTCAATGGAATAACCTTCAGCGATTAATTTTGCCTGTAATGCCTCGGTAATCGTGCTTTTCCCCGCACCACTCAATCCCGTTAACCAAACCGTCACGCCGCCTTGTTTCATAGCAATCATTAATAATACTTAAATCCTGTTTAGCGTACCATATCTCAGTGATCAGTGATCAGTTACCAGTTATCAGATGGGAGTTTTCAGTTCACTGATTACTGATTACTGCTTACTGCTTACTGATAACTGAACAACCCCCCAACCTGATTGAAACAAACAACCTGTCGCCACGATCACTGATAATGTATGTTGAGTTACTGTCTTGAATAAGGTAATGTTTAAGAAATTCCCCCCTCACACCCCGCTCATTCTTGGACTAGGTTCTGGGGTTGCGCTTTTTACTCTCACCAGTCTCTTTCTCTTTCACCCGAAAATTCTTGCTTGGCTCGATCGCAATAGTGCTTCGGTTCCTAGCCTAGATCCTAACCAACCCTCTGCCGTGGTTGATAGCGCTTCCTTACCACAAACCGAGCGAGATGTCAAGTTAAAAGATGTGGCTGATGCCAACGCGCCCTCTTTAGATCGTAGTCGCGCCCGCTATCTCCTGGCCATGGATTTATTGAGAAAATATGAAGGGGGTCCGGCTTTAAAACAATTAGAAGGCTTAGAAAAACAATATCCTGTCCTCGCTCCCCAGATTCTCCTCAAACAGGGACGCGCCCACGAATTAAGCAACGATAGTGAAAAAGCGCGAGAAATTTGGCAAAAATTACTGGCAACCTATCCCCAATCGCCCGTAGTGGCGGAAGCTTACTACTCTTTGGGCAAATACGACCCCAGTTATCGTGAGAAATTGCTTAAGGAATACCCCCGACACCCGCGTACTTTGGCTTTAATTCGCCAACGTCTTCAAGAAAATCCCGATCAATTTCCCTTATGGTTGCAGTTAGCCAAGGCTAATCCTTTTGATCCTACCCTCAATCAAGCCCGCGATCGTTTGGTGAAAGACTACGCCGAGCAGTTAACTCCGGCGGATTGGGCAATGATTGGGGCCGGTTATTGGCAGTCGGGATTGTACGAAAAGGCCTATAAAGCCTACGCTAAAGCCACTCCTAGCCCCGAACAAGCCTATCGTTACGCCCGCGGGCTACAAATTGCCAAAAAACTGCCAGAAGCTCGCACCGCTTACCAAAAATTAATTAAAACCTATCCCCAAGCCTCAGAAACTGGTTTAGGATTACTGCGACTCGCCCAAATTTCTCCTAACCGCGATGCTATAGCATATCTCGATCGCATTGTCAAGCAATTTCCCGATCGCGCCCCGGAAGCTTTGGAAGCGAAAGCCAAATTACTGGAATCAACTAATGCCCAGGCCGCTAGTCAAACATGGCAGACTCTATTAAATAAATACCCAAAATCCGACGAAGCCGCCGATTATCGCTGGTTAATAGCCCAAAGAGCCGCTAAATCTGGTGATTACGCCAAGGCGTGGCAGTGGGCGCAGCCAATTGCGGTTAATAATCCCGATAGTCAAATTGCCCCGAAAGCGGCCTTTTGGGTGGGAAAATGGGCGCAAAAACTCGGCAAAAACCAAGAAGCAAAACAAGCTTTTACCTACACTATTTCTCGTCATCCCCATTCCTATTATGCTTGGCGCTCGGCGGTTTTATTAGGTTGGGACGTGGGGGATTTTACCACTGTCCGCTCCTATAACCCTACCACCGTCAAACCCGCCACCCGTAACGCTCCCCCCGCTGGTTCGGAAGCTTTCAAGGAATTATATCGAATTGGTGAAGATACGGACGCTTGGAATCTCTGGCAAGCAGAAATTGTCGATCCTTGGAATTTAACCGTTGACGAACAATTTAACCTCGGTGTCTATAAACTCTCTCGCAATCAAAATTTAGAAGGAATTAACCTGATTTGGCGCTTGCGAGAAAGAGATACCCCGGAGGAAAAGAAAGCCTGGAAACTGCTGCGACAAAATGATAAATACTGGCACGCTTTATTCCCTTTCCCCTACTACGATACCATCCTGCAATGGTCAAAAGATAGACAATTAAATCCCCTGCTAGTGACAGCTTTAATCCGGCAAGAATCCCGCTTTGAAAAAGAAATTCGTTCTCCTGTAGGGGCAGTGGGATTAATGCAAATTATGCCCGATACGGGTAAATATATCGCAGGTAATACTGGCAATAAAAGTTATTCTTTAACTAATCCCGAAGATAACATTATGATGGGAACATGGTATCTGGATTATACCCATGGCAAATTCGACGGAAATTCACTTTTTGCCGTGGCTAGTTATAACGCCGGACCCGGGGCAGTTTCCAAGTGGAGACAGCGTTTTGATTTTAGCGATCCCGATGAATTTGTCGAGAATATTCCCTTTAGAGAAACTAAGGGTTATATAGAATCGGTGTTTGGTAATTATTGGAATTATCTCCAGATTTATAACCCTGAAATTCAAGAGCAAATGAGCAGAATTGCTAACCCTTCCTAGGGAATTGATGGGGATGGGTAATTAACTCATTCCCTTACTAACTTTTTTCTTGATTATGCAATCATTTAACTGGCAAACCGTCGATCGAGATTCTCCTTTTACTCGCTTAGATTTTCGGACAAAATTAACCATGATGATCGTGGTTACTCTCATCGCTTTTACTTGGGAAAGTCCGCTCGCTGGTGGTTTACTAACTCTTATTGTCGCTTTAGCTTGTCTCTGGGCCGGAGTAAAATGGTCCTATATCCTCAACATTTTAAAATTCATGGCTCCTTTTTATCTATTCTTATTAATTACCATGGGATTTTTTAATGTGGAACAGGTAAAAGCTTTAACGGGAAAAACTGAATTAACTCCCTTATTAACTGTCGGTTCTGCCAAAATGACTGTGGAGGGAACCCTCTACGGTTTAAATGTAATCTTTAAAACTCTCACCATGGTTTTAATTATTCCCCTCGCTATTTTTACCACCGATATAAATCAGATGATGGTGAGTTTAACTAAAGCCAGAATTCCTTACAAAATAGTCTTTATTTTTTCCTCTACCCTGCGCTTATTTCCTCTCCTAGTCGAAGAATCTCGATCGATTATTTCTGCTCAAAGATTACGAGGATTAGCAATAGAAAAAATGGGTTGGCTGCAAAAAGGAAAAATTTACGCTTCTATCGCTGTACCTTTAATTTTAAACGCTATGGCTAAATCGCAAAAATTAGAGGTAGTTCTACAAGCTAAAGCTTTCTCTGGTGATCCTGATCGCACATTTTTACAGGAATCAATCTTAACCAATAAAGACTATTTATTAATTATTGGCTTTCTATTTTTATTGGTTTTGGCAATTATTCTCTATGTAAAATTCGGGGTGGGAAAATTTGCCTGGTTGTTTTAAAATTAATCCCTATTGTCTAGGCTAAGACGTATTTTAACCGCCTCTCCTTAGATTAGCTATATCTCCGCCAATTCCTTTACTTTTGCCTCTTGCCTGATCTCAACAACCAATTTAAATGCTTACAGGATAGCTCGATCGATCTGGGTATATAAAGCTTCTAAATCCCCGGAATTGTCCAAAACAATATCAGCTAAGGCAATTTTTTCAGCTAAAGGCATTTGATTATTAATCCGAGCGATCGCTTGTTCTTTGCTTAAGTTATTTCTAGTCGTTAAGCGTTGAATTTGTTGCTCGAAACTGCAAGAAACTACCCAAATCTCCGTGACTAAATGGGTTAATTTGGCTTCCAATAATAAAGGGATAGAAAAAACAACTACAGGATTATCCAACAGGGCTAAATTCTGGTTAAAACATTCTCTAACGTAGGGATGAATCTGACTTTCTAACCAGATTTTTTCCTCGGGATTATTAAAAATAATCTCTCCTAACTGTTGGCGATTAAGGGAATTATCCTCAGTTTTAACTTTTCTGCCATAACGCTGAAAAATTCTCTCTAAAATTGCCGAGCCTTTTTCCACTGCTTCCCGGGCATAAATATCCGCATCAAGGACGGGAATTTTGTAGATATTTTCTAAATAATTAGAAACCGTGGATTTACCAGAAGCTATTCCCCCTGTCAACCCGATAATTCTTCTCGACATAGCACCCTAAATTTATAAACTCTCTATCTGTTGTAAAACTCTTGTTTGTACTTGTTGATAGGCAGTTTCCACATCTCCTAAATCGCGACGAAAACGATCCTTATCGAGAATGCGCGCTTGGGCATCCTCTTGGGTTTTATCCCAGAGACGACAGGTATCGGGGCTAATTTCATCACCTAGATAAATTTTGCCCGTTTTATCAACTCCAAATTCTAACTTGAAATCGACGAGAATAATCTGGCACTTATCGAAAAATTCTTGCAGATATTGATTGATTTGCCGGGCTAAATCTCGTAACTGATTGACTTGCTCCTCGCTGGCAATATCGATCACTTTTATGCGATCAATTGTTAACAAAGGATCGCCCAAAGCGTCATCCTTGAGGTAAAATTCTACAAGAGGAAAAGGTAAAACTTTCCCCTCCTCTAATCCCGTTTGCTTGCACAAACTCCCGGCGGCGATATTTCTGACTACTACTTCCAAGGGAATGATTTTAATCGCCTTGACGCGCATTTCCCTAGAACTAGGGCGATCGATATAATGGGTAGGTATTCCTAGGGATTCTAACCATTGAAATAGGGCAGTGGAGATAGTACAGTTAATTTCCCCTTTACCGACAATTTGCCCGCGTTTTTGGGCATTAAAAGCGGTGGCATCATCTTTGTAATAAGTGAGGAGAATATCGGGATCATCGGTTTGATAGAGAATTTTGGCCTTACCTTCATAGAGTTTTTCCATAGTTATCATCCTCGGCAATTGATAAACGAAAATCGATGGTTAATCAGATAGCGACAGCAGCAAACTTTGGCGATCAACCTAGACAAAAAATATATATCATTGGGTAGATGATCGTTGAAAAAAATAATGTATAATTGCTGCTTAAAGATAACTGTCAACATTTTGCGACCGAACCTTAACCTATAACCAAAAAGTGTCACGATTTAAGTGGTCAATTTTTGGCGAATCAGCCAAGTTTTTACTTAAATCCTCAATGATATCCAACAATTGATATTATCTCCCATTACCATTACCGAAAAATCTAAAGAAATTCCGCAAAATTACCCGCCGTCGCCCTATGAGTCAGAATCCTCCTAACGATGATAACCCGAATATCCCCGATCGCCGCAAGGAGAATTTTCTTTATCCTCGCGCCCCCTACTATGGAGAATTTAAGCCAGAAAACTTGCTATTTAACGCTAATTTACAGGAATTTGCCCAAAAGATCAGTTTTATTTGTAATCTGGAAACGGGGGGCAAAATCAGTTCTCTAGAAGCCTACGAAAAAATTAAAGCCCTCTGGAAAGACTTAAAACAGAGCAAAAAAGGCCTAGGCATTGGGGAAAATCCCTTTCAAAAAGATGATGATGCCTAAAGGATAATCAGGAAAAATCTCCTCGCTTTATCAAAAATGCTGGGACAGAAATATTTTCTGCCCCATACAATTAGATGAGCAAACGCTTAAAAATTACCGTGATTTTGGATGGCATTTTCTAATTTTGCCACCACTTCCTCGACGCTAATTACTCCTAAATCGCCCGTGGCACGGGTGCGAATACTTAAACTATTAGTTTCCATTTCTTTGGCCCCCACCACTGCCATCACGGGGATTTTTTCGGTTTCAGCATTGCGAATCATTTTACCCAAACGTTCGCCACTGGTATCGGTTTCGGCGCGAATTCCTAACAACTGCATTTTCGCTGTCACCTCTTTAGCGTAATCCAATTGACTATCACTAACCGGTAATAATCGTATCTGGACAGGGGCTAACCAAAGAGGAAAATCTCCCGCGTATTCTTCGATTAAAATACCGATTAAACGTTCCAAAGAACCAAAAGGGGCGCGATGAATCATCACCGGACGTTTACGATTACCATCTTCGGCAACGTATTCTAGTTCAAAACGTTCGGGTAAATTATAATCTACCTGTACTGTTCCTAACTGCCATTCTCTTTCGAGGGCATCTTGGAAAATAAAGTCTAATTTTGGACCATAAAAAGCCGCTTCTCCGGGGGCTTCAAAATAATCCATCCCCAAAGTTTGCACCGCTTTTCTAATCGCTGATTCTGCCTTTTCCCAAGCTTCATCGGAACCGATATACTTATCCGATTCAGGGTCACGAAAACTCAATCGCGCCTTAAAATTCTTTAATTGTAAACTCTTAAACACCGTCAAAATTAAATCAACAACGCTTAAAAATTCCTTGTCTAATTGTTCGGGAGTGACAAACAAATGGGAATCATCCACGGTAAAACCGCGAACTCTAGTCAATCCTCCCAATTCTCCCGATTGTTCGTAACGATAAACTGTACCGAATTCTGCCAAACGCATCGGCAATTCCCGATAGGATCTCAAATCACTTTTATAGATTTGAATATGAAAAGGACAGTTCATCGGTTTGAGCACAAATCCTATTTCCTTACTAGCAGATTCCTCATCGTCTGCCATCATGGGAAACATATCTTCTTTGTACTTTTGCCAGTGACCGGAAATTTTAAACAAATCGACGCGAGCAATATGGGGAGTAACTACGGGTAAATAACCGCGTTTTAACTGTTCTTTTTTGAGAAAATCTTCTAACAAAGAACGAATTAAAGTTCCTTTGGGTGTCCATAAAGGCAACCCCGGCCCGACAGAATCAGAGAAAATAAATAAACCTAATTCTTTGCCTAATTTCCGATGGTCGCGTTTGAGGGCTTCTTGTTTGCGGCGCTTGTATTCGGCTAATTGTTGGGGATTTTCCCAGGCTGTGCCGTAAATGCGCTGTAATTGGGCTTTATTCTCATCCCCACGCCAATAAGCACCCGCTACCGTCTCTAATTCGATCGCTTTTGGGTCTAGTTCGCTTGTATTATCTAGGTGCGGACCGGCGCACAAATCCCACCAAGCGTCACCAAGATGATAGAGGGTGATGGGTTCTTGAATTCCCGCCAGAATTTCCAGCTTATAGGCTTCATTAATCGCTTTAATGCGCTTTTCAGCCTCTTCCCGAGAAACTTCCTCGCGCATCACCGGCAGTTTTTTATTGATAATTTTGACCATCTCTTTTTTGATGTCCTTGAGATCCTTATCGGTAAAAGGTTCCGGCACATCAAAATCGTAGTAAAATCCAGTTTCAGTCCAAGGCCCGATAGTAACTTGGGCTTTCGGGAATAATTTCTGCACCGCCATGGCCATAACATGGGAGGTGGTGTGACGAATTCGCTTGAGGTGGTCGGATTCGCTGGTTTTCGGTAGTTTAATCGGGGCTTGGTTATCCATATCTCTTGAATTTACACCTTCTCTATTCTCTATTTTAATAGTAAAAGGAGTCTTTAGTCAGGAAAAAAATCAAGATACATATCAAGGCCATTTCCCCTCATCTCTAACCTCTAAACCCTCATCTCTATTTCCTGATGAAAAAACTAATTTTATCCTGTTTATTTTTGGGATTGGTTGCTTGTAATGCCGCGGTTAATACCACTGATAACCAAAAACCAAAGGTAATCTCCACTAGCACAATTATCGCCGATTTAACCGCACGAGTGGGCGGTGAAGAAATTGACCATCAAGACATTTTAAAACCGGGGGATGATCCTCACGTTTATGAACTGGTTCCCGCCGATAGTGTGGCTTTAGAAAAAGCCGATTTAATTCTCTATAACGGTTATAATCTCGAACCGGGGTTAATTAAAATGATCAATTCTACGGGAATTCAAGCGAAAAAAGTGGCCGTGGGAGAAGCAATTAAGCCTTTACAACTGGAAAAAGAGGGGCAGAAAGTACCCGATCCCCACGTTTGGGGTTCGGCCAAAAACGGTATAATCATGGTGGAGAAAATCCGAGATCAATTGATTGAATTAAGTCCCGAAGATAAAGAAATTTTTACTAAAAATGCAGAGCAATTAATCAGGGAATTAGAAAATCTTGATCGCTGGATTACTGCGGCTATTGAAACTATCCCCCCTTCCCAAAGGCAATTAGTCACCACTCATGACGCTTTTCAGTATTATGCTCATGCCTACGGGTTAAAAGTAGCGGGAACTTTAATTGGCATTAGTACCGAAGAACAACCTAGCGCCCAAACGGTGAAAAATTTAGCCGATGCTATTAAAAATCTCCAGGTTCCTGCTATCTTTGCCGAGACGACTATTAATCCCACTTTAATTACCACTGTAGCCGAAGAAGCGGGGGTAAAATTAGCACCACAACAATTATATTCTGATTCGATCGGTACGGTGGGTACTGGGGGGGATAGTTATGTAAAAATGCTCAGGGAAAATACTCGCTCGATCGTGGAATCTTTAGGGGGAAAAGTACCCCAAGAAGGTCAATAAATAATTGGTTAAATTGGGTGTGTTATCGATTGCTAACACACCCGCAAAAGATGGTTATCTATTTCCCAAATCCTTTACCGCGATTGACAGCGGGTAAACTGAGACAATTGTTAATCTGTTCTTTTATGGTTTCATGATCGAGATTTTGACCGATAAGAACTAGCTGATTTTTGGGAGTACCTTTCCATTCGTCATCTTCGAGAGTAAAACGTTTACCACTGAGGTGGAAAATATGACGTTTAGGACTTTCATCAAACCAGAGAATACCCTTAGCGCGGAAAACGCTTTCTGGTAACTGATTATCGAGGAAATATTGGAACTTCCGAATCGAAAAAGGTTGGTCACTAGCAAAGGAAATAGAAGTAAATCCATCCACCTCTAAATGATTGGAATGGTCGTGATGATCGTGATCATGATCGTGGTCGTGATCATGATCGCAATGGTCGTGATCGTGGTCGTGGTGATCATGGTCATGGTGTTCTTCTTTGCTGTCGAAATATTTATCCGATTCAAATAGTCCGACGCTGAGAATTAAGGGTAAAGGAACCTGACTTTTGCTAGTACGAAGAATTCTCGCTCCTTGCTTCATGTCCCGGATTCTTATTTCTAAAGAATCCACATCTGCTTCATCCACTAGATCGGTTTTATTGAGAACAATAATATCACCATAGGTGATTTGACTTAAGGCCGCTTGCGAGTTGAATAAATCGAGACTAAAATTGGCACAATCCACCATAGTGACAATGGAATCTAAACGGGTCATTTCCCGTAATTCCGTACCTAAAAAGGTTAAAGCTACCGGTAAAGGATCGGCTAATCCCGTGGTTTCTACGACTAAATAATCGATTTTTTCGGGACGTTCGAGAACTTTATAAACCGCTTGAATTAAATCCTCGTTGATCGTGCAGCAAATACAGCCATTATTTAATTCTACCATGCTGTCATCACTGCTGATAATCAGTTCGTTATCGATACCGATTTCACCGAATTCATTGACAAGAACAGCTGTTTTTAATCCCTGTTGATTGCTGAGAATATGATTGAGGAGAGTAGTCTTACCACTACCAAGAAACCCAGTAATAATTGTTACTGGAAGACCTTGTTTTGGCACTGACATCGTGTTAATAGCTTGTGATTCGACGGTTTGCATAATGATTTGGGGGTGAGTATTCTGTCACTAAAAAGCGATTTTTCGGGATGAGATAGCTAGTTTTTCTCGATCAAACAGTCTCCACTCGATCGCCGACTATTTTTATTGTAGATATTTTTGGACCACATCCCATCCTGTTAGGGTAACAAAAAGAAAACCCAGAAACAATAAAAGATTAGTGCCGATGTGGAGAGACCGCGCTAGAGGTGGACGAGTTGTAATGTTCAGGCCGCTAATTGCCGAAACAAAAACCAGAAAAACCACCGATAAACCCGCTATCAGGTGGGAAGAGTGGCCTAAACTGCCATAATGACCGATTGTTCCCACTAATCCGATTCCCAGCAGAATTAAGACCAAAGCAACCATGATCAGGCCGCTGACCAGATGAAAGGATCTTAACCATTTCGGTCGAGATTGGCCCGCGAGTCGTCGATAACCCATGTTTACCCCCGAAACCGCTAATAAAAAATAGGCAAAGAGAGCAAATCCCATCGACCAAGCGGCAATTTTCCATAACCAGAGAAAGGAAGGGAGATTCATAGGGGTGGGATTATTATTAGCAAGGAAAGGGACGACCGATCGTGTTAATTTAAGTTTACCGGACAAAAATCAGCAAGTTAGGGCTAATATGTCTCATCTCACCATCGACACGGAAAATAATCAGCGTCAACCCTTTGAGTTACCGGGGGCTAAACCCCATTATAACCCCGATCGACCCGGACAAGTTAATCATATTTTTCTCGATTTAATTATTGATATTTCTCAGCAAAGTTTTCAGGGCAGCTGTCAGATTACCCTCACCCCCATTCGTCAGGGAATTAGCAGTTTAACTCTGGATGCGGTGGAGCTAAATATTAATTCTGTGTTCATTGAAGATATCAGTCAACCCTTTGACTATGATCGTTCTCTCCTGACTATTCATCTGCTACAACCCACTACCGATAAACCGATTATCCTCACGATTAACTATCAGGTTAAGCAACCACAACGGGGATTATATTTTATCGGACCTGACGAATATTATCCCGATAAACCGATGCAAGTTTGGACCCAGGGAGAAGATGAAGATTCTCGCTTTTGGTTTCCCTGTTTTGATTATCCCGGACAGTTAGCCACTTCCGAAATTCGGGTGAAAATTCCCCAACCCTATATCGCTATTTCTAACGGGGAATTAATCTCGGTGGAAAACGTTGGTGAAGACAGAATTTATCACTGGTCACAAAAGCAAATTCATCCTACCTATTTAATGACTCTTGCGGTGGGAGATTTTGCTGAATTACGCGACTCATGGAATGGTGTTCCTGTCACTTATTATGTGGAAAAAGGACGGGAAGAAGAGGGACAAAGAAGTATGGGTAAAACTCCCCGCATGATCGAGTTTTTTAGCCAAACGTTTGGTTATCCCTATCCCTATCCTAAATACGCACAAGTTTGCGTAGATGATTTTATTTTTGGTGGGATGGAAAATACTTCCACCACAATTTTAACCGATCGCTGTTTGATCGATCAAAGAGCAAGTATTGATCATACTTGGACAGAAAGCTTAGTTGCCCATGAATTAGCTCATCAATGGTTCGGTGATTTAGTGGTGATTAAACACTGGTCTCACGCTTGGATTAAAGAGGGAATGGCTTCCTATTCTGAGGTTTTATGGACAGAATCGGAATACGGAAAAGCTGCTGCTAGTTATTATTTATTAGGGGAAGCAAGAAGTTATTTAGAAGAAGATACTTCCCGCTATCGTCGTCCGATTGTTACTCATGTTTATCGAGAAGCGATCGAACTTTATGATCGTCATCTCTACGAAAAAGGTGCTTGTGTTTATCAGATGATTCGCTCTATTTTAGGGGAAGATTTATTCGGAAAAGCGATTCATACTTTTGTGCGGGATAATGCTCATAAAACCGTGGAAACTGTGGACTTATTACGGGCGATCGAAAAAGCGACCGGGTACAATTTATTATTCCTCTTTGATCAGTACGTTTATCGCGGTGGTCATCCCGATTATAAGGTGGCCTACAGTTGGGACAATCAGAATAATTTAGCCCAATTAACTGTCACCCAAACCCAGGATGAAAAAGAACTATTCGACTTGAAAATTCCCGTCGCTTTTGCCTATCTCAACTCTGACGATCTTACCTACAATCTGCGGATTCACCAAAAAGAACAAAGTTTCTATTTTCCCCTAGCACAAAAGCCCGATTTTGTCAAGTTTGATCGGGGTAATAATTTCCTCAAAACCGTCACTCTTGAGTATCCTATCGGCGAATTAAAAGCGCAATTACAACAGGATCCCGATCCAATTTCCCGTATCTATGCAGCCATTGCCATTGCTAAAAAAGGCGGTTTAGAAGCGATCGAAGCTTTAGGGACATCCCTAGAAAATGAGCCTTTTTGGGGTGTGCGTGTGGAGGTGGCCAAACAGTTAGCAACTCTTGGTTTAGATCAAGCGGTTACTGCTTTAATTAAAGGTTTAAACGACGAAAAAGCACAAGTACGTCGGGCAATTGTCGAGGGATTAAGTGAAATTAAAACCTTAGATAGTTATAACGCGCTTAAATCCCTACTAGAAGCTGGAGATGCTAGTTATTATGTGGAAGCGGCCACGGCGCGAGGATTAGGCTCTATGGCCGTGGGACAATTGCAAGATCAAGAAGGGGAAATTATTGACCTACTCAATCATATTTTACAGTTAAGAAAGGGGTGGAATGAGGTAGTAAGAGCGGGCGCAATTGGCGGTTTAAGCCAGTTAAAAACCTCGCCGGCGGCTTTGGAGTCAATTTTGACCTACACGGCTTTAGGCACGCCTCAACCCCTGAGATTAGCAGCTATCCGCGGCCTGGGAGCGATTTCTTCGGGACAAACCACGGATAAATTAACCGTAATTTTGGAACGTTTAGAAACCATTGCCAAGGAAACTTTTTTCTTGACGCAGGTGGCAGTGTGTAACGCTTTAGGACAGATAGAAAATGCCAAAGCTATCGTTATTTTACAAGCTTTGAGCGATCGAACTCCCGATGGTCGCGTGCGTCGTGTAGCGGAGGAAGCAGTACAAAAAGTCCAGAAAAAATTAGGTTCCGAGAAAGCAATTCAGGAAATTCGCGAGGAATTAGAAAAAATGAAACAGGAAAATCAGGAACTTAAAAGTCGTTTGACCAAATTAGAGGCGAAAAATAGTTAGTTAACCTGAGTTATCAGTTATCAGTTAAATAATTAGAGCGATTTTTTCTAGGGGAGCATCGCCAATAAACCTTGATAAAAAATCTGAAACCTAGGAGAACAATTATGAGCAGGAGTCATAAATTGAGAAATTTCTCTGGCTGCTTTCACTTTTTCTAAACCTCCTCGATGATACCCAGCTTTTTGAAGTATCTTTTCTAAGTTTTCCCAAGTTCCGCCTGTAATTTCATCGGGTTTTCTGTATTTTGCTTGCTGTCCCACATTAGTAGAAACTTTGGGATAGGCTGAGACTATAGCCTGAATATCACCAAAAAACCAAGCTTCTAGTTCTTCTATAGCAATTCTATTTAACACCTGAAATGTTTTTTTATCTTCGCTAATCGTTTTAGTGATAAGCCCTATTTGTTGAGCGATATTTTCTAACTTTTCTTTGATTTTTTGACAATCTTCATTGTCTCTATCTACAAGAATAATGATTCGATAATCATCGGGTATCCAGCATTTATAACCTTTTAATCGCTCCGGTAGTTTTTTGATTAAATCGGATTTACCTCGAAAGGCATGAATTTTATAAGTGACATTCTCAAATAATATTTTAGGTAAAATTTGATTTAAACATTCTTGGGTAGAAAATTCTTCAACTAGAAATTCAAGATGCACTTTTTCCCTCCTTTGGTATTAAAGTTAAATGATAGGATTACCCACATCAAAATAGTCCTCCATCCATAATTGACCCAACAAAGCACCATTTTGAATAAATTCCTTAACTCCTTGCATTTCTGAAGTACGTTTAGCTTGAGTAAAACCCTTTTCATCTCGATAAAGCACCCAAACCTCCTCTGGTTTCAAACCATCTACAAAAAAGGGAGAATGAGTTGTTACCATTAATTGTGTACTTGCGGTCGCTGCCCGACATTCTTCTGCTAATTCAGGTAATAAACGGGGATGAAGATGATTTTCTGGTTCTTCTATTCCCACTAATTGCGGAGGGCTTGGATCATATAATATAGTTAAATAAGCCAACATTTTTAAAGTGCCATCGGAGGCAAATTTGGCAAGAATTGGACTTTGAAAAGGTGCGTCTTTAATCTGGAGTAAAAGCTGTCCATTCGGCATAATAGATGCCTCTACTTTTTCTAATCTAGGAATTCGACGAGAAAGGGTTTGTAAAATAGATTCTAATCGTTGAGGATGATCTTCTTTTAAATATTGAATAACATTAGGTAAATTGTCACCAGTTGGCGATAATCTTTCTTGCGCTCCTGCTTCGGGTTGATTGCGAGTATTATCTGCGGTTAAGTAGGAAAGATACCAACTTGTGATAAAACGACGCAAAGCACTAACCCGGGGATGTTTGGCCAATTGTCCCAGGGTACTAACAGCTAAAAATTCCGCAGAGTCTAATCGTTCAGAAATTCGTTCATCTTCTTCTTGGGGATTTTCTCCACTAATCACTATTCCTTCCCCTTCTTTAAAGTCTAAAAAGCGAAAAGGTTTGCCCTGCGGTCCTCGTCTCCACTGTAACCATTCTTCGGCAACATAAGGGCGATTATTAGCTTCATTAATGGCTAAATGATAGGTAATTAAAGGTGATGCCAATGTTTCTCTATATTTTAATTCGATAATGATGTAACCTTCTTGTCCTCTGGTTCTTAATTCTTTAAATCTTCCCCGTCTGTCCCAAGCTTTTCTTAAACCAACAGTAAAACATTCAGAGAGAAAGGCAAAGACATCAAATATGGTAGATTTTCCGCTCCCATTAGGACCGAGAAAAACGGTTAGAGGAGTAATTTTTTTTAATTCTAAGTCCTGTAAAGCTCGGTAATTTTGCACGCGCAGATTTTCGATTCGCGGTATAGAATTTACAGACATTGATTGTTTCTCTCTCTTGCTTTTAGCTTGTCTTTCCTGTGATTAGCAGTTATGGCAATTCTAATTTAATGAAGTAAAAAAAACTAGGTTTAGGCAGGAGAGTTCATACCTCATCAATTTGAAAAAAGCGGTAATTTCTTTAGTTCTCAGAAAAAGACAAGTTTTACCTATAATACCAAATTCCAGGGCTGATAGGATTAGCATTTCTCCTCTCTTTTCCCAATCATCTAAGCTGCTCGCGCATCTAAATTACTGGTTAAGACTGCATAGGAGAAAGCTTGCCGTTAGACTTCGGCTGCACCTCGACTCGTCTCGGTGAGCATTGTCGGGCCGAGTCTAACAGGGAGAAATAGTTCAGGCATTTGTACTAAAATACAAAATACCGAGTTTAAATGCACAACAACTGAGAAATTGTCGGGAAATCGGGGAATTTATGCCTGATTACTGTTAAGAAAGTTAAATCGAGTAATCTAACGCTTGAGATTGCCGATCAAAATCCGTCAACAAAGTGGCTTTTCTCGGTTTTAAATGTACCGTTTGTTCTGGTTGTAACTGTAATTGCTTGTACTCCTCACGATTGAGATAAGCCACCACCATTTCCCCATCGGCTAACATTAATTCTACTTGTATTTCCCAGCCTAAATGAATAACTCTTTTTACCACTGCCCAACTATTCAACCCATCTTGTTCGGGCATAATTTCCAGGTCGTGGGGACGGATAAAAACGGTGGAATTATGACCCTGATGATGCCCATTTCCTAATCCCGCTAGATTAGGTAAGATATTCACTTCCCCAATAAATTGCATCACAAAAGGTGTGGCCGGATGATCGTAAATTTCGGCGGGAGAACCCACCTGTTCAATTTTACCATGATTCATCACGACAATCGTATCGGCTACTTCCATTGCTTCCTCTTGATCGTGGGTAACAAAAACACTGGTAACGTGAACTTCTTCGTGTAAATTTCTCAGCCATACCCTTAATTCTTTTCTAACTTTTGCATCTAAAGCTCCAAAGGGTTCATCTAATAATAATACATTCGGTTGAATGGCTAAAGCGCGGGCTAAAGCTACTCGCTGCCGTTGTCCTCCCGATAATTGGGCGGGATAGCGATCGCCTAATCCTTGTAATTGAATTAATTCTAATAATTCCTCAACTCTTTTCTTAATTAATGGCGATTTTTGCCGGCGAATTTCTAGACCAAAAGCAATATTTTGACGGACAGTTAAATGTTTAAATAGGGCATAATGTTGAAAAACAAAGCCGATATTTCTCCGTCTAGGATCCACATGGGTGGTATCTTGTCCGTTAATGATAATCGCGCCACTGTCGGGACTTTCTAATCCGGCAATTGAACGTAATAAGGTGGATTTTCCCGATCCCGATGGTCCGAGGAGGGCGACTAATTTGCCTTCAGGAATGGTTAAACTTATATTATCTAAAGCTTGAAAATTGCCGAAACGTTTAGAAACTTGCTGGATGGTAATACTCATATTTTTAGGTTTTTTGTAGTTAAGTAGTGTGAATTTTGTGGGCGGTTTTACGTTCGAGAATTTCTTTGATAATTAAAGTAACTCCCGCTAGTAAGGCTAGAATAGCCGCTGCACTAAAAGCGGCAGGAGTTAGATAATTTTTATAGGCCTGTTCTACGAAAATTGGCAGGGTGGCAGTCCTCCCTAAAATACTGCCAGAAACCACAGAAACCGCCCCAAATTCTCCCATCGCCCGGGCATTAGTTAACAGCACTCCGTACATCAATCCCCAACGAATATTGGGTAAAGTTATGCGCCAGAAAATCTGCCAATCACTTGCCCCTAAAGTGCGCCCCGCTTCCTCTTGTTCTAAGCCAATTTCTTCTAAGACTGGGATAACTTCTCTAGCGACAAAAGGCATAGTAACAAATATAGTTGCTAATACCATTCCGGGTAAAGCAAAAAGTATTTTTATATCGAAAAATTCTAGGAAAGAACCTAACCAACCATTGCGCCCATAGAGCAGTACAATCATTAAACCGGCTACCACGGGAGAAACGGCAAAAGGTAAGTCAATTAAACTAATTAATAAAGTTTTGCCACGAAATTGATTGCGAGCAATTACCCAGGCTGCACAAAGTCCAAAAATTGTGTTTAAAGGTACAGTAATTAGGGCAATAATTACTGTTAATCTCACAGCCTCGATAAAGTCAGAAGTTCCCGCCGCTTCTAAAAAAGCTTGGAATCCATTGCGAAAAGCATAGTAAAATACTGCCGCCGCCGGAATAAATAATAATAGTGCCAGATAAACAAGGGCGATGATAATTAGTAGGGGTTTGTAATCCCACTCTTTCGGTTTAGTTAATACTTTTGGATTCTGCATTTTTACTCTGTCTCTCATTAAATGATAATAATTGTTACTTAACTCTGTATTTTTGCCCCCATTGCTGCAGGAAATTAATTACTACTAACATGAACAAAGAAACCAGTAATAAAACCATGCCGATTACTGTTGCCCCCGTGTAATCATATTCCTCTAGTCTTTGGAAGATTAAAACCGGGGCAATTAAATCCTTAAAGGGAATATTAGAGGAGATAATAACTACGGAACCATATTCACCGATCGCTCTGGCAAAACCGAGGGCAACTCCTGTTAAAATAGCGGGTAGTATTGTGGGAAAAATAACTCGCCAAAAGATTTGCCAAGAGGAAGCACCGAGGGATAAAGCCGCTTCTTCTACCTCTTTTTCCATTTCCTGTAAAACCGGCTGTAAGGTGCGGACAATGAAGGGTAAAGCGATAAATAACATCGCCACAAAAACCCCTAAAATGGTAAAGGATATCTTAATGCCAAAGGGGGCAAAAAATTGACCGAGCCAACCGTTATCACTGTAAACTGTGGCTAGGACTAAACCGGCAACAGAAGTGGGTAAAGCAAAGGGCAAATCCACACAAGCATCGACAATTTTTTTACCCGGGAATCGATAACGCACCAATACCCAAGCGATAATAGTGCCAAAAACTCCGTCAATTAATCCGGCGATTAAGGAAGTCAAAAAAGTGACTTGGTAAGCGGATAAAGAAATCGGTAAAGTGGCAATGCGCCAAAATTCGGCAAAACCAAGAGTTAGGGATTTAGCAAATAGTGCCGCTGCCGGTAAAACCAACAAAACCACTAGATAACTAATGGTAATTACCCAAGGAATAGAAACTTTTTTGTGGGGTTGACTCGGAGATAGAGATAATTGTGGGTTAGCCATTGTTAATTATTGCTAGAGATTACCAATTGTCCGCTTCTTCAAGAACTTGTGCTGAATCATACCAAACTTCTACATCTAAATCTGCCAGATAGGAAAGGGCATTTTCTATCCCTTGGGAGTTGCCTTGTAGTTGTAGATCGAACCAGCCATCTTGATTATTATTTGCAGCTAACAAAGCGGAAAATATATTCACTTTTAGACCAGGAAAAGACCCTAAACGTGCTATAATTGGCTCGTTAATATATTGTTTAGGAATCCGAATTTTTATTCTTCGGGACGTGGGGCGATCGAGTCCTGATTGATCGAGATGTAAGTCACTTTGGGGATGATTAATAGTTTGCCATTGAGGTTGATTATCCATGGTTTTTCTCCTTAGGATTTACCAGCTTTAGTCAGAATTTTATCGAACAAGGCTCCTTCATCAAAGAATTGCTTTTGTACCTTATCCCAACCGCCTAAATCCTGCACGGTAAAGAGATTTTTTATCTGAGGAAATTTACTGTCAAACTCTTTAGCTACCGTCGGTTCAACGGGACGAAAACCCACCTGAGCAAATTCTCTTTGTGCCTCTGGGGTAAATAAAAACTGCACAAAAGCTTCGGCCACTTTTCTCGTACCTTTTTTATCCACATTGGCATCAACAACCGCCACGGGATTATCAATAGAAATGTTGTAATCGGTGGGAACAGTGTAAGCTAACTTCTCACCTTTTTGGTTAGCGAGAATCATCTCATTTTCGTAATTAATTAGCACATTTCCTTGGCCTTGTTTTAAAAATACATCACTAGATTCGCGAGCATCTCTAGGTAAAACTGGCGCATTTTTAAACACTTTTTCGACAAAAGTTTGCGCCGCTTGTTCACTGCCTCCCGCTTGCGTCACCGAACCCCAGAGAGCGAGAAAATTCCAGCGCGCTCCGCCAGAAGTTTTGGGATTAGCGGTAATAACTTTAATATTATCCTTGGCTAAATCTGACCATTTATTAATTTTAATATTGGCATCACGAGGAACAAAAGCCACCACAGACTTATGAACAATAGAGTCATTCGGAGCTTCTTTCTCCCAACCGGGTTGAATTAATCCCGCTTGCTCAATTTTCTTGGTATCCAAAGCTAAAGCCAACGCTACCACATCCGCTTCTAAACCATCGATAACGGCGCGAGTTTGGGAACCGGAGCCACCATAACTCTGTTCAAAAGTTACCTTTTGCCCCGTTTTTTGTTGCCATTCCTCGACAAATTTGGGAATGATTTTTTCGTAGGCGCTTTGGGTGACAGCATAGGAAACAAGTGTCACAGTCACGGGTTTTTGGCTGTCATTGCCGCTATTGGTGGGGGATGGGGTGCAAGATACCAGCGTTCCCCCCGTCAGGACAGTTGCCACGAGTAGGGATAAACAAGACTGGGATGACTGCATCGGGGGCGCTCCTAAGATTTACTCTGAGGTTGTATCTGTTTTCAGGTCTGGTTTAATCCTACAGCACAGGAAACAAAATTTCAATACATTTATAAAACAAATTGGGAATAAGGTGATAACAAGGGAAACTGTGAGAAGATGGAATCAGTGCTACATCTAGGTTTGAGACTATGGGCAAGAGCGTCAAGGCCAAAAAAACACCCCTCCTACAACAACTGATTAACCAGAGTTTTCTCTTTCGCGGACTAGAGGAAGCTTGGTTAAGTCAGTATCTCGATGCAGACAATCTCAAGTTAGAGACGCTATTTTCCAATCGTCCCGTCTATACGGCTTTTCTACCCGATGAATTTCTAGATGTTTTGTATGTGATTTTGGATGAGGGTGTAATCGTCGTCCGCAGCACTCCCCTCGACCGGATTATTGCCATTACCTACCCCGGCGGCTGTTTTGGTATGAGGAGTTTACCCTTTAGTTATGGTTTAGCCAGTCGCGCCTTTCCCTGTTTGGTGGAATCCTATAAAACTACCCACGTCCTGAAAATTCCCTTATCGGCACTAGAAAAGATTTACAACGATAACGAAAGTTTTCGTCAACGGTACTGTTTTTTATTTGAATTACAGCAAAAATTCGAGTATCATTTGCTTAATTGCAGTAGCTATCCACCCCAAGCTGTAGCCACTTTACTCAGAGCTTTAATCTATCAAGAAAGAGAATTAGGCAGTCAACCGAGTGCCGAAAATATCTATACTTTTGATTTATCCGTCGATGTGATTGCTCGCGCTTGTCAACTCAATCAACGCACCGTCGAACAGGTATTAAAAGGATTGCAAACCGTGGGATTAATTGCCTCAGAATCAACGGGGGATTTAATTCGGGTACTGGATGCCGAGGGTTTAAAAGAAGTGTACAGTGCCACCAGAGATAAAGTTAATTGGTGGCCTCTAAAGTAAGTAGGGTTGGCCCTATTTACCCTGGCAATTGACAGCGCTTTAAGGCATCTTCGGCAGCCGCTTTGGTGGCATCCTGTTTCCGTTTACCTTTACCTGTACCATAGAGAAGATGATTAACCCGCACTTCGGCAGTAAATTCCCTAGCGTGGGGCGGTCCTGTAACATCAACGATCGCATATTCTGGATTAGAGGCGAAATTGGCCAGCGCCCACTGTTGAAAGAGATTTTTGGCATCGATAAAAGATGGCGATTCCGATTGTTGAGAGACTAAATGAGAGGCCACAGGGATAAAAAGTTGGTGCAGATAGTTTTTAACCGCATTTAACCCTGAATCTAGATAATAAGCCCCAATTATCGCTTCAAAACTGTCCGCTAATAGGGTAGGATTCGATCGCCCCCGATCTTTAATTGCCCCCTTACCCAAACGCATTAACTCCCCTAGGCCGATTTCAAAGCCCAATTGCGCTAATTGTTCTTCTTTGACCAAATTTGACCGCAAACGGGTTAATTCTGCCTCGTTCATGGCGGGATATTTTTGATACAATAGTTCGCCCACCAAAAAAGCTAAAATCGCATCGCCCAAAAATTCTAGGCGCTCGTTATTTTCCGTCAATTCCGACTGTTCATTGACATAGGAACGATGGGTTAAAGCTTGGGTGAGAAGGAGAGCATTTTGAAAAGGAGGCAAACAAGACATTACAGAAATGATCAAGTCAAGAGCATTTCTGATCTTAATCCGACCCCACCCCGAATAGATGAGACGAACGATCCTTTTTTTACTGTTTTTTCCAGCTAGTTTAGGCATAATCTCCCAAATCTTCTCACCGGAAAACCTATCCGCTGCCATTCTTGCCCTAGGTACCCTGGTGATGTGTATGGAACAGGCACGCATGGCAGCGGTAGATATGGCAGAAATTGCCCAATTTCAGCAAAAAACCAGCGATCCTCGCCTCGATCGCTTTTTTATCGTCACAATTAGTACAATTGTTTTAGAATTATCGGGCTTTTATGTGGCTGCCCTCTGGATAGGATGGGGAGCTTTAATAGTTCTAGTTAGTCAAATTTGGTTCCATTGTTTAGCCAAGATTCAACTGCAGCCAAGCACAGAAAAAATTATTGACTATGGCATAGTGCCACGTTTACCCATCTTACTCGCCAACGGAATCGGGATAATCTTCGTGGCTTTCTGGTTAGCCAAAATCGCCCCCCTAATTATGGCCATAACTTTAACGACAATGTTATTAATCTACGGCTCTATTAAATATCTTTTCAGAACTGGGGAGGGCAGAGAAAGGAACGTCCAGAGGCTGCAATCCCTATAAATGGGCGCTCAGAGACTCTTGCTGACTTGGTTGCAGATTGGATTGAGTGCGAACAGCGCGGAACATCCCAAAACGACATAAACCCGTGCCAAAGGCCAAACGCATCAGCAGAATTGTCGGCACTTCTCGGACGGATTTAAGCAACCCAGTTAGACCAAATTGCCACCAACCTTGGGGACGAATCACCCCCTGCCAAATGGTATCAATCCAAGAGGGTAGAGTGGCTGTTGTCCAGTCAGCAGTCATCACTTCCCCATCTACCAATCCCGTGGCTGCTAACTGTTCGGCAAAACCTTCGATGCTGGCAAAAGCGGGGTGAGACCACTGATCCAAAAGTTGGCGCATTACGGGACGTTCCCAGAAATTAAGCGGTTTTTGACGGTCATCTCGCTGATTCCAGTCCGCTACCACCAGGACTCCTCCGGGCTTGAGAACTCGCAGTAATTCCCGAGCAAAAACGGCTTTGTCCGGCATATGGGGACCGGCTTCAATTGACCAGACCACATCAAAACTCTCGTCGGGAAAAGAAAGGTCCATGGCATCATCGACCAAAAAGCGAGCATTTAAATCTGGGGGTGTTAGTTCTTTGGCCCGTGCCACTTGTTTGGGACTAATAGTGACACCAGTAACGGCAAATCCGTAGTCACGGGCCAGAATGCGACTGCTGCCACCAATACCACAACCGACATCGAGGAGAGTTGCACCGGCGGGTAATTTATCCAAACCTCCCCAAGAGACCATTTCCGCCACAAAGTCGGCTTTTGCCGCTAGAAAGTCTTTTTTTTCTGGTGGGGAACCGTAGTGACCTAAATGGATGTGTTCGCCCCAATAATATTCTAAAATCCCGTCTTCGGTCCATTGGTCGTAGGAGTTGGCCACCGAGTCCGACGATTGATACTTGCGAGAGGAAACAAAATAGACGACGATAGCGATCGCTAGGAGTAACCCTAAAGATGATGTCACCAAAAGTATATTCATTCAATCCTGCTGGGCAAACTGATACAAAGCTTAATAACTCTTAAAGATTATATAACTTTGAGGTTCTGCCGGCTGAGGGCTAACGGGGTTGAGTGACTTTGGTTACTCGCCAGAAATTAACTATCCCCGTTGAAAGCGACTGGTAATACAGCAGTTATCTTAATGGTGAGATTACCTCTGTAGTAGTGAACTTTTAGTTGTTTGTCCCTGTGGAATTGCCCTCAATCCATTCGTAAAAAGCCATAGATTCCGGGGTACAACGGCTGCATCCTCCGCATTTTTCTAGGGAAATCAGGCGACTTCGCCCTTTTTTAAGCAAGCGATCGAGCATGGGACTTAAGGCATCCGCCGACATCCGAAAGTGTCTGGATAAGTCAGCCACAGATGCTTTCTGATTTTTGGCAAGATAAGCCTGTATATCGGTTAAAATCATCTTTTCAAATAAAGTTGGGGGAATGGGGAATGGGGAAGTGGGGAAGTGGGGAAGTGGGGAAATTTTAACTAAAACCCTAAACCCCCAAAACCCTAAAACCCCAAAACCTGACCACTGATAACTGAAATTAAATTGCCGGACGGTTGATTTTTCGGGGACGGAGATTTTTTAAGGTGAATAAAACCCCGACTACGGTTAAACCCATCAAGACTATCCAAAAGAGGGAAAATCCCGGATGTCGAGAAAAAGTGGCGATTTGATAGAAGGAAGTGGCAACAATATAGGCCATTCCTGTGGTCCAGAGGGCAATAAAAGCAGTCCAACCGGCATTAGTTTCGCGATATACTGCCGATGTGGCCGAAACACAGGGAAAATAGAGCAGAACAAACAAGAGAATTGACAATCTCCACTTTTTTATCTAGTTCTTTTAACAAGATTTCTAGATAATTAGTCCCAAATCTGGCTAGACGGTCTTTGTGTTCAACAATTAAAACATTATAATTGGGGTCAACTAGAATTTTGGCTAATTGTTGGCGATTATCGTCTAATCCACTGCCTACTTCTTTGACAACTTTGTAGATTTTGTAGCCTCTGGCAACAGCATAATCTTTTAATCGGTCAGCTTGTCTATCTAGATTGTCTTTATTTTCGGCACTGGAAACTCTTGCATAAATGCAAGCTATCAAGTCGGGTTTTGAATGGTTGTCATCCGTTATGATAATTGTACCAGAAGGCAATTGATAACCTGTTAAATTCCCTTGTTTCCACCATCTCCAAGCCGTTCGATAACTTATTCCTG